>JAMBLH010000038.1 GCA_023336875.1 Actinomycetes bacterium | reverse complement strand
GTAACTCCATCGAGATATGCCGATGCAGCAACCCACGCCGCCTGGAGCGCATTGGAGACCTGCCCCCAGAAGCTGGTTGTGCTCAATCGGCAACGCGGCACGGTGGACGAGAGAGCCGATGTGCTGGCATCCGTGGTGGATCGCTTTGACGATGAGAGCGTCGTCGTTGTTGAGGAATCTGGGGACACGACTCGCCTTCTCGACGAGATACGCACGACGATCTCGGATCATGCCGTAGCCGATCCGAGGCGGACGATTGCACTCAGCACTGCGAGAAATGCTGCGCAACACATCGCTCGAAACGTCACCACCTGCGCGAGCGACCTCAGCCGACTTTCAGACATCGTTGAATCTGTGACGAGACCACGGATCGATGGAAGGCCGCTCGCTGTTCGCCACGACTGGTACGAGACAGAGAAGGAAGTAGTGGATGACATCGGGCGCCTGCGTGACAACCTCGACGTCGAGATCACGGATTCCTTCGGGGATGGCGTCTCGGCTCGCATCCTCTCCGAGTTGGATCCCTGGCGGAGATCCAACGTCGAAGCCGCCCTCGCCGTGTGGAAGAGTGACACAGCAGCACGCTTCCAAGGCGCGGCGACGATCCGGTGGCGTCGGTCGGCCACTTTGCAGATGATCGACGACGCATCGTGGAAGGTGGGCGTCAACACCTCCGTGGTTGTCTCCAAACGAGTCCGCCGAGTGATGGGATCCGGTCTTGAGCAGATGATCGATGAGGTGCATGGCCAGCTGCTTGTGATCGCAGACAAAGCCGTCGATTCGCGTGTCAGCGACTGGCGGAGGAGCATTGAGGAAGCTGGGTCGTTCAAACCGGGCGAACTGTTGGCAGCCGCAGACGCCCTGGGTCGGCAATGACCGATCTGGCATCTCTTCTTGACCTCGCCGACCTGGCAGTGGCCAGAAGTGAGGGAGTAGTGCCAGATGCAGCGAGACGCGAACTTGCTGGTGTCGTGCTGAGGGCGAGGCGCAAGTTCGGACACGTGGGAGAGGTGCTCGTGGTGGCGCTTGCCGGTGGGACAGGATCGGGGAAGTCTTCGCTGATCAATGCAGTGCTTGGGGAGGACGTTGTTCGGACGGGCGTGGTTCGACCGACAACAAACGTTGCGGTCGCCGTTGTTCCTCGTCTGAAGTCGGACACCTACACACAACTGCTTCGGGACCTGAGCATCGAGCGCCACATTGAGACATCTGCGCTGAAGTCCACGATTCTGGTGGACCTACCCGACTTCGACAGTACCGAGGTGGCTCACCGACACATCGTTGAGTCGGTGCTCCCAGCGGTGGATGCGGTCATCTGGGTGTTTGACCCTGAGAAGTACAGCGACACCATTGCCCATGCTGAGTTCCTGGCCAGATTGGTACCGTACGAGGCACAGTTCGTATTCGCATTGAACAAGGTAGATCTGCTCGGCGCGGGCACACGGCGACTCGTTGAGGATCTCACGCGGTTGCTTGTTCTCGACGGATTCGGCGAGCCCGAGGTGGTACCGACGATCGCCAATGGTGAGCATGTCGATGTCTCGAGGCTGGTCGCAACACTCCTTGGTCGGCTCGATAGGAAGAGGACTGTTGTCTCGAAGCTCGTGACCGACGTGCGTGTAGCGGCCACCACCGGCTGGGATTCAGCGAGTGGGGCCGTGAATGCTGAAGCGGATCAGGCACGCAGGGACGAAGTCGGTCTTTCGGCAGCAACCTTCGTATGGTTGGGTGTTGAAGCGATTGCACTCCTGGAGGAGGAATGAGCAGTGTTCGACGACAGTGCTGAGTGGCTGGCGGAATTCATGAGCGACTACGGATCCGAGATGATCGCGACAGTTGCCGTACTTGTGGGTGCCATCGTTGCAATGTGGTTCGTCAAGCGAGCCATTCACAGATGGTCATCGAGGGTGGACAGAAAATATGTCGCGTCGGACCTTCACACGGATCGAGAGCGGGGTCAGCGGCTGGTCACGTTGACCAACGTGGTGCTGATGCTGGTCAGAGTCGTTGTCTGGGCGATCGTGATCCTCACTGTCATGGGTATCTGGGGCATCCCGATGACACCATTCGTTGCCGCCGCCGCCACGATCGGAATCGCCATCGGCTTTGGAGCCCAGGATCTCGTGAGGGATGTGATTGCGGGCTTCTTCATACTCGTTGAGGACCAGTTCGGCATAGGTGACGTTGTGTCAATCGGCGGTGTGTCAGGCACTGTGGAGGAGATCACCCTCCGGACAACCGTTCTGCGTGATCTCGACGGGAACGAATACCACGTTCCGAATGGGCACATTGTCGTCACCACCAATATGACTCAGGGATTTGCACGTGTCGTCGCCGATATTGGGGTTTCCTACAGCACGGATGTCGACTCAGCAATGACGGTGATCCTCGACGAAGTAACTGCAATGGCGGATGATCCGGATTGGTCAGAGGCGTTCCTTGCCGCACCCGAGATGCTTGGGGTGAACAGCCTTGGCGACTCATCGGTTGAGATCAGGGTTGTTGCAAAAGTGGTCCCTGAGGAGCGGTGGACGGTGAAACGAGAAATCAACAGGCGAATCAAGAACCGCCTCGATGCGGAAAGTATCGAGATCCCCTACAACTACCTGACTGTTGTGCTTCAGTCGGACGAGGGCTGAACTGGCGGACGGAGCACCTGAAGAGCGTCCAGCGCGGGGACTATCTCGAGATGAGTGGCCATGCCGAGAAACTCGCCGTCAGCGTGGAAAGGGGCGGGTGGTTCTGCCTCGATGGTCAGAGCTTCGTAGTCCGTCCACAGCCGGGTGCCCGTCGCGTCCCTGTGCCTGGCACCCAACGCCGCTCGCGTGAAGATTTCGGATGATCGTAGAACTCCCAGACCGCTCGCCGCGAGCGTTGCGACGCCGTCAAGTCGCTTGTTGGTGAGATGCAGAGGGAACTTGCCGAAGTACGTGTACGGGTGGTGCACCTGGGTGAGGGCGACCACTCCGTCAAAACGATCGCCATCGCACGTCAGGCGAAGATGGGGCTTGTGGGTACGCCAGGTGGAGAGAAGTCTGCCAACGGCGGTTCGTGCATAGTGAACTCCACCGAATCGGACCTTTGCGTATGGTCTGGACTCCGCAATTGAGACGACATCCGCATCGAATCCGACGCCAAGCGAGAATGTTGCGTACCGTCGCTTGAAACCAACATCTGTCTCCGCGTCAACCCGCACCATCCGTGTTGGTATCGGATCAAGATCAGCAGCGACCCGCGACGCCTTCAGAGGATTGAGCGGTACCCCAAGGATCCTTGCGAGTACGTTGGTTGTGCCAACTGGAATCAACCCAAGTGCAGTCCCTGACCCAACAAGCGAATTGGCAACATGGTGGGCCACTCCATCTCCACCCATCGCGAATACGACATCAACGCCGTTCGTGGCTGCTGTGTGAGATTCGCGTGACGTCTCGAGCGGGCTTGTGGGCCACTCCGTTGAGAGATCGAACGATCGTGACAACTCGTCCCGAACGTCACGGAACAAACCACCGGTGAACTGGGAAGCCGAAGGATTGGAGATCAGAACCGCGGAGCGCATTCTTCGAAGCGTAGACAGTAGACAGTTCACAGTTGACAGTTGACAGTTGTCAGTTGACAGTTGACGGTTGACAGCCCACGGAAGAAGAATCGACCGTGACACTCCTGTCGTGTGTCGTGTGTCGT
>JAMBLH010000037.1 GCA_023336875.1 Actinomycetes bacterium | reverse complement strand
ATGAACCACCAGCCCGGGATCGAACTCGTGCCCGTCTCAGGCTCCACGAGATTCCATCCCCACATACCGGCCCCCACCACTAGGGCGAGGAGAAACGCGGACTTCGCCACCGTGCCGCTGATCGTCATCGGATCAGCGTTTCCTGGCGTGAACGGGAGTTTCGCTGTCTGGAGCGCAGCATCGGCTGACGCAGACCCTGCGGAGTCAGACTTCGGCAGTGCTCCGAATTGCTTTGAGAGTGTCGGGTTGGCCATGGCTTCTCTCTAGACGGTGGACGGTAGACGGTAGCGCCCGTCACGGAATGTTCTCACTTGCACCATGTGTGAAATGTTCTCCAGATATTCGTCGATGGTGAACGTTCATGTGTAGCCTCGCGGCTATGAATGGCCCCACGGGCGACAAGAAGCCCGGATCTCCATTGGTCGAACGAGTCATTGCCGCAATGGCGGCTGACGAGGCGGACGAACAGCGGACGCTTATGGAGCCGTTCGTCCGTATGTATCTGCGGCGACTTCCCGAGATCGATCTTCCTGACCTCAACCCAGAGCAGCTGCTGGCCGAGATCTGTGATCTCTTTGCCTTCATCAGCGATCGGCCGAATGGTGAGGACAAGATCAGGGTGTTCAAGCCGCAAGGCGACCTGTGCGGCTACTCGACCCCTGGCACCGTTATCCAGGTGCTCTCTGACGACAAGCCCTTCCTCGTCGATTCGGTATCGGTCGCAGTCTCGAACGTCGACGCGAATGTCATCCGACATCTTCACCCGTTGATCGGCGCGCAACGCGACAGCGAGGGTCGTCTCTTTGCAATTACGACGGCTCGTGGTGCTGCGCATCGAGAATCCGTGCAGCATTTCGAACTCGACCGCGAGCTGACCGACGCGGAGACCGAGGCGCTCGAACTATCGATCGTCACCACACTGTCCGACATCTCGAAGGTTGTTGCAGATTTCGAGCCAATGCGTGCGTCGGTACTACGCATGGTCGATGTGGCCAAGGCGGGAGTCCATCACTACTCGTTTGAGGAGATCGCTGAGACCGTCGACTTCCTGAAGTGGCTTCTCGATGACAACTTCGTCTTTCTCGGATATCGCCGGTACGACATTGCAGAGAATGAGGAGCGAGACTGCATCGTCCCTATCGTTCCATCCGGTCTCGGGATCCTGCGCGACCCCCATCCTGTGCCACAGCCGGTCCCGTTGAGTGAGATCTCGCCCGAGCTTCGCGAGAGGTACGTCGGCGGTGACCTGATGGTCATCTCCAAGACGAACAGGCACGCATCCGTCCACAGGGATGCTCGCATGGACTACGTGGGACTTCGCCAAATCGGTCGCGACGGCACCATGACAGCGGAGTTCCGCCTGCTGGGACTGTTCACGTCCAAGGCATATCTCGGTACCGCGAGCGATACGCCTGTACTGCGTAGGAGGCTTCACGACGTCCTTGCGGCCCAGGATGTGATCGAAGGCTCTCATGACTACAAAACGCTCGTGGCCCTGTTCGAGACATTCCCCAAAGACGAGCTCTTCGCGATGGACGCTGAGGCTATTGGTGAGACCATCGGTGAGCTCCTTGAGACTGAGGAGGCTCAAAACGTCCGGATGATCGTCCGAAGGGATCCACTCAACCGTTCGGTGAGCGTGCTCGTCACTGTGCCACGCGACCGCTTCAACTCAAACCTGCGCATGCAACTCCAGAAGATGTTCCTGGATGTATTTGGGGGGAACTCGATCGACTACCGGCTTGCACTTGGAGAGTCTGGTGATGCGCGGATCCATTTCACCGTGTGGACCGATGAAGGGGCTCGAATCGATGTCGACCTTCCGGAACTCGAACGCAAGGTCGTGGCCCTCTCGAGAAACTGGCGCGACCGAGTGACAGAGGAGCTGCTTACAAGAGTCGATGAAAGTACGGCAAATCGTCTTGCCGATGTCTGGACCAACACGTTCCCCGAGTACTACAAGATCGCAACAGGAATCGATATTGCTGCTGGCGATATCGTCAATGTCGCGCTGCTCGCCGAATCCGATGCAGAGGTGATTGTCAGACTGCAAAACGAGAGGGCCGCGGAGAATCCCCTGGAAGCTCTCGACCCATTGACCCGAATAACGGTGTATCGCTCGACCGGCAAACTCAACCTCTCAGAGATGATGCCCCACATCGAGAACCTCGGGCTGAATGTTGTGGAGGAGGTCCCGACTCGACTCCAGGACAAGGACGGTACGTTCATTCACGATTTTGGTGTTCTGACGCTGGAAGGCGAAGAACTCGACATCGATGTGACCGCTGAGCGAATCGGCACCGCGATCGAGGCAGCTCTCAGTGGTGAGATCGAGTCGGATTCGCTGCACCGTCTCCTCGTCACCACGAGCCTCGATCACAACGAACTGACGATCCTGCGTGCCTACCGGAGCTATTGGCGACTTGTCACCCCATCGTTCTCGATCGGTTACGTCGATAGTGCGCTGGCTGCCCATCCGCGAATTGCCGAGGACCTCGTCCGTCTGTTCGGGGCCCGCTTCGGTTCCGATATTGACCCAGCGAGCGAGATCGTGCTCACCGAAGGCATCATCTCGGCACTCGATAAAGTCTCGTCATTGGACGAGGATCGTATCCTACGCGGTTTCCTTGGTCTGATCCTCGCAACCGAGCGGACGAACATCGCCGTTCCTGGTCGCCAGTCACTTGCGCTCAAGTTTCGTTCCGCTGATGTACCTGAGATGCCGGATCCCAAGCCGTTATTCGAGATCTATGTGTACTCGAGAGATGTCGAAGGAGTGCATCTACGAGGTGGCATGGTCGCTCGCGGCGGCATCAGATGGTCCGATCGAATGGAGGACTACCGGACCGAGGTACTCGGTCTGATGAAAGCGCAAATGACCAAGAACGCCGTGATCGTCCCTACCGGCGCGAAGGGTGGCTTCGTCATCAAGCGATCGGCCGAGCACGGCCGACCAACCTACGATGAGGTCAAAGCCGGATACGAGGTTTTTATACGTGGCCTGCTGGACGTCACAGACAACCTGGTCGACGGGGCGGTGGTCCCGCCGGCTGATGTCGTGCGTCACGATGGCGATGATCCGTATTTTGTTGTCGCGGCGGACAAGGGGACTGCCTCGTTCTCCGATGCCGCAAACGAGATCGCAGCCGACTACGGGTTCTGGCTCGATGATGCCTTCGCATCGGGGGGCTCAGCTGGGTACGACCACAAGGCACTCGGCATCACGGCGAAGGGTGCATGGGAATCGGTTCGAAGACACTTCCTCGGTCTCGAAGTAGACGCAGACGAGGATGAGATCTCCGTCGTGGGCATCGGTGACATGTCCGGAGATGTGTTTGGCAATGGCATGCTGATATCGAAACACCTCAAGCTTGTTGCGGCGTTTGACCACCGGCACATCTTTATCGATCCGAATCCGGATCTTGTCACTTCCTGGATCGAGCGAGATCGGTTGGCACAATTTCGTCGGTCGTCCTGGGCCGACTACGACGATGTGCTCATCTCCGAAGGAGGTGGCGTGTTTGACCGGAGTGCCAAACGCATCGTATTGACACCTGGGATGAGAACCGCGCTTGATACTCCTGTGGAGGTTGCGACACCAAACGAGTTGATCCGGCTGATTCTCAAGGCACCTGTTGATCTGTTGTGGAACGGAGGCATCGGCACCTACGTAAAAGCCAGAGGTGAATCCAATGATGTCGTCCAGGACCGGGCCAACGATGCGGTACGCGTAAACGGGCGCGATCTGCGCTGTCGTGTTATCGGAGAGGGAGGAAATCTCGGCTGCACGCAACTCGGCAGGATCGAGTTCGACCGCCGAGGTGGGAGCGTGTTCGCCGACTTCATCGACAACTCAGGCGGCGTCAACGCTTCGGACCGCGAGGTCAACCTCAAGATCCTTATGCGAATGGCGGAGAGGAATGGTGAGATCGACCGAACCGAGAGAGACAAGATCATCGAGTCCGTGTCTGACGACGTCGTCGAATCCATCCTCTACGAGAATTTCCTTCAGGCCCAGATCATCTCCCAGGAGGCAATGTCGTCCCACAGAGGGACCGAGGCGTACATCGATCTGATGGATCGCCTGGAGAGAAGGGGCATCCTCGATCGAGACATCGAATTCCTACCATCGAGCGAGGAGATGGCACAGAGGTCACGTGAGGACAAGCCGATGGCGAGCCCGGAGATCGCCGTTCTGCTTGCGTACGCCAAAGAGAGCCTCACAGACCATATTCTTACGTCGACGCTTCCTGACGATCCACACTTCACCTCAGACCTGCTTGCGTATTTCCCGCCTGCAATATCCGAACGCTTCGCTGATGAGATAATGGCGCATCCACTTCGGCGCGAGCTGGTGTCGACGATTGCTGCCAATCAGATACTCGACTCACAGGGCAGCACCTTCTACTCGCGGATGAGAACCGTTACAGGTGCATCAGCCGCAATGATCGTGCGTGCGTATCGAGTTGCGCGAGCAGTGACGGGGGCACAGGAGCGATGGGCGGACATTGAGGCTCTTGGTGGTCAGATAGATCCTGTCGTGTTGAACCAGATGATGCAGGATGTTGACGATCTTGTTTCATGGGTTACCCGCTGGTATCTCATTCATCCGAACGGGCGGTCAATCGACGAGGAGATCGAGGCTGCAGCGGATGACTTTGCGGCATTGTCCAAGGGCTTCCCTACGGTTCCCTCCGATGTGTGGCGCGAACCCTACGAAGCGGTCGCAGCCGAGCTCGAAGTCGCTGGCGTTCCGTCCGAGCTTGCTGAGCGGCATGCGTACCAGCGAGCGTTGCGTCGTGGACCAGACATCGTGGATATCGCACATCGTTTCAACCGTGACGTCCTTGATATCGCGGAGCTGTACTCAGAGGCCAGCCATGTGTTCAGGATCGGTTGGCTTGAGCGGCAGGTCAGGAGGCTCCCCGGTCACACGGCATTCGACCGCCTGGCGATCGAAGCTGTGCGTGATGACCTGCAGAGCCTGCGTAGAGACGTTGTCTCGAAGGTACTCGAGGAATCGAATGGTTCGATCGATGGATTCATTCTCTCATCTGATCGCCTGGAGGTGAGAATCGATCGCTGGTACTCGTGGCTCACCCGAGACGGTGTCGAGGACGTTTCGAGTGCGATGATCGCAACGAGAAGACTCCATCAACTGTTGGTGCGCAGGTAGCCGCGCCCCCACCTCGTCGCTAACGAACGTTCGTTTGTTAGAGTGTGATCTCAATAGCCCAAGCCAGGGAGGGAATCCCGTGGACGCGTCTACAGAATTCGAGAATGGACAGGCGAAATTCGACGCCATCATCGCGGCCGATGAGAAGATCGAGCCAAGGGATTGGATGCCAGACGGGTACCGCAAGACGGTGATCCGCCAGATGGCACAACACGCGCATTCAGAGGTCATTGGTATGCAGCCCGAGGCGAACTGGATCCTGAGGGCGCCGACGCTGCTTCGCAAAGCGATTCTCATCGCCAAGGTGCAGGACGAGGCGGGCCATGGTCTGTATCTCTACTCGGCCACCGAAACGCTTGGTGTGTCACGCGATGAGCTCGTCGGCCTCCTCCACGAGGGTAAACAGAAGTACTCATCGATCTTCAACTATCCAGCGCTGAGTTGGGCGGATATGGGTGCGATCGGTTGGCTGGTGGATGGCGCCGCGATCGTGAACCAGATCGTCCTCCAGGGAACATCGTATGGACCATATAGCCGTGCAATGGTGAAGATCTGCAAGGAGGAGAGTTTTCACGCTCGTCAGGGCTACAGCATCATGATGGCGCTTGCCGAGGGGTCCGATGAGCAGAAGGCGATGTGTCAGGACGCTCTCAATCGGTGGTGGTGGCCCGCGCTGATGATGTTTGGCCCACATGACTCGGAGTCGGCTCATACCGCCGAGTCGATGGCATGGAAGATCAAACGCAAGACCAACGACGAACTGCGCCAGATGTTCATTGACCAGACCGTGCCCCAGGCGCACTACCTCGGAATGACGATTCCGGATCCGGACCTTGTCTTCGATGAGGAGACCGGCCACTGGACAATCGGCGAGATTGACTGGGATGAGTTCTGGGCGACGATCAAGGGCGACGGTCGACTGAACCGCGAACGGATCACCCACAAGGTCAAGGCGTGGGATGAAGGTCGGTGGGTGAGAGATGCCGCCACCGCGTACGCCGCAAAGCAAAAGATGAAGCCAGACAAGAGCGCGTGAGGAGGATCACATGAGCTACGAGGTACCGGTTGCTCCTGGCGACAAGCCACACGAGATACAGTTCGGCGGAGGTGGTGAGCACGGGTTTCCGCTGTGGGAGGTGTTCGTGAGAGCCAAGAGGGGCCTCAATCACACCCATGTCGGGTCGCTGCACGCCCCAGACGCGGAGACCGCGATCCAGAATGCGCGCGACGGCTACACCCGCAGGGCTGAGGGTGTGAGTGTGTGGGTGGTTCCGAGCATCGAGATCGTTGCATCAGACGATGCAGAATCGATGTTCGAACCGTTCGAACACAAGCCCTACCGACATCCAACCTTCTACGAGATTCCCGAGGAGGTAGGCCAACTGTGACAGCAGTTACGACACAGAATGCGCTCGCCACGTATGTGGTCAGACATGCAGATGACAACGTCGTTCTTGGCCAGCGACTTGCGGAGTACATCTCGCGGGCGCCGGAACTCGAGGAGGATCTTGCCATAGGAAACCTCACTCTCGATCACATCGGTGTTGCGGATCATCTATTCACCTACGCAGCGAAGATCGACGGCTGCGACCTATCGGGCGACGACCTCGTCATGTTCCGATCCGAGCGTGACTACACGAATCTCCTGCTGGTCGAACAGCGTCACGACGGATTCGACGATCTCATTGCTCGTCAGTTCCTGTTCGATGCCTACCAACTCCCGTTCTGGGAGGCTCTCTCCGCGTCCAACGACGAAACGATCGCGGGAATTGCTCAACGTGCGGCGAAAGAGGCGAGATACCACCTGAGGCATTCGTCGATGTGGATGGTTCGTCTGGGGGATGGGACGCCTGAGAGCCACACGCGGATACAGGCTTCGATTGATCGGCTTTGGAGGTTCACCTCCGAGATGTTCGAGACGGACGCCCTTGACCGCGAGATGGTCGAGAGCGGCCTTGGCGTGGACACCTCGACACTGAGGGAGACATGGGAATCCAGCGTCGATGCGGTGCTCGAGGAGGCGACACTGACGCGTCCTCAGGACTCATTCCAGACGTCTGGAGGACGCAGCGGTATGCACACGGAGTATCTCGGCCCGATGCTTGCCGAGATGCAGTGGCTCCAGCGATCCCAGCCGGGGATGTCGTGGTGATCACGAAGACCCCGAAGTTGAAACACGCGAGGGGGCTTCTGGAACGCGTCGTTGACCCTGACCTTCCCTTTCTCTCGATCAGGGACATCGCAATCCTGAGGAACGTCGAGGTCTCGGAAGAGGGAACGGTCACCGTGACGATCACCCCGACGTATTCAGGTTGTCCCGCAATGGAGACTATTCGATCGGATATTCGCGCAGCTCTTGTGGAAGGTGGATTCCACTCGGTTGACGTCGAAACTGTGTACTCACCAGCCTGGACGACGGAGTGGATGTCGGACGATGCGAAACGAAAGCTCGCTGAGAATCACATCGCCCCGCCGGATTCGGTGCTCGCAATCGTTCCAGAGGTTCTCTGCCCCCTCTGCTCCTCCGACGACATTCGAACAGTTTCCGAATTCGGCTCGACGGCGTGCAAGTCCATCATGGTCTGTACGCAGTGCGGCGAACCGTTCGACTATTTCAAGGCGATCTGATGTCCGTAGCTGAATTTCACACACTCTCGGTGGCCTCGGTCGAGGAGCTCACAGATGACTCTGTCCGCGTCACTTTTGTTGTCCCCGATGAGCTCCGATCCAACTACGAGCACACTCCTGGCCAACACGTCATTGTCAGAGCGACGATCGACGGGGAAGTGGTGCGGAGGAGTTATTCGATCTGTTCGAGGCCGGAGCGAGGGGTGCTCCAGGTCGGCATCAAGCATCTGCGCGGAGGCGCATTCTCCTCCTATGCGAATGGGACACTGTCGCGGGGTGATGTGATCGAGGTGACGCCCCCAACGGGTGACTTCACGATCTCCACCGATACAGGGAACGAGGAGCACTACTTGGCCATTGTTGCCGGTAGTGGCATAACGCCCGTGCTGTCGATGATCGAAGCTGTCCTCGCCAATGAACCGACGAGCCGGTTCACCCTCATCTACGGGAACAAGGATGGTCGTTCGGTTATGTTCCTCGACGATCTTGATCGACTGAAGAACCGGTATCCGGGACGGTTCGTCATTTTCAACATCCTGTCGCGTGAATCGAACACGATACCGATGTTCGAAGGAAGGCTTGACGAGGACAAGCTCGTGCAACTGCTGACAACCGTCGTTGACGCTGCCACCGCAACTCAATGGTATCTGTGCGGTCCGTCTGGTGTTGTCGAAGCGGCGCGTTCAGTGTTGGCACGAGGCGGTGTCCCAGCGGAGAAGATCCATGACGAGCTCTTCTATGCAGGTGGAGACGCCCCCATACGTGTCGCTGCTGATGATGTTGTTGGATCTGAGGTGCACGTGACGATCGGTGGTCGGACGTCGCGTCTGGTTGTTGATCCAGATGGCGCACCGATCCTCGACCATGTCCTCGCTGTCCGGCCCGAGGCACCGTTCTCGTGTCGCAACGGAGCGTGCGCGTCCTGTCGTGCCCAGGTCATCTCTGGTGAAGTCCGGATGGACAAGAACTGGTCTTTCGAAGATGCCGAGGTGAAAGGGGGGCGGATACTCACGTGTCAGTCACATCCGGTGAGCGACATTGTCGAGTTGACGTACGACGTATGACAAGGCTCAGCAGGGACGACATCGTTGCGGGCGCGGGAAAGCGCTTCGCCACACACGGTTATCACGGAACTTCGATGCGAGATCTTGGCGACGATCTCGGAATCCTCGGATCTTCGATCTACTCCCATGTCGGCGGGAAACAGGAACTTCTCGTTGCTGTTGTCGAGCGCGGGGCAGGGTTCTTCGTTGAAGCTGCCCGCGATGCCATGGCCACGGATGCCTCCCCAGAGGACATGGTTCACGACCTGATCGCAGGGCACATCGGCGTTCTGCTCGATCACCGCCATGAGGCCAGAACCTACCTCACCGAAGTTGACTTTCTCGATCCCGTGGCGCAACAGCGTGTCAACGACATCAGGGATACATACGAGGAGGCTTTTCGCTCCACGATCTCAGCTGGCGTGGATGCCGATGTATTCAGGAAGGACTGCGATCCGAGACTCGCGACAATCTACATCCTGTCGATACTCAATGCTCTCGATCGCTGGTACGACGAAGCGGGGCGGCTCGACAGGGAAGCGATCGTTAACGATATCTACCGTTTCGCTCGCGCTGGGCTGAAGTGAAACACGCGTCTCGGGCTGTGCTCAACCCGAAACCTCATGGCTCCTTGGCTCATCGATGACATCGCGCAGATCGATTACGAGTTCCGCATCGGAGTCAGCAGCCGACTCTGCGTCGGTCGCATTTTCGTCATTCGCTCTTGCGGCAGCCAGTATCTGACGAATCTCAACGAGTTGGGACTTCATCAGGGCTTTCGAGGCCAGCGCCTCCTCGAGGATCGACTCCGATTCCTGGCGAGCCTCGGCGAGAATTCGATCCGCATTGGCCAGGGCGATCGATGCTGAGGCTTCTGCCTGTTGCACGATCTCGGCAGCTTCTTCTTCGGCATCGCTGGCCGTATTCTCCATCGTGTGCGGCCTGTCTGTTTCTGATACCTGACCGGTGATCGCGTTGGCCTCCGCCTTGGCCTCCGCGATGATCTTGCGCCTCGCATCAGTTGCTTCCTCCAACTGGACGTCGATGTTGGCCCTCAGCTCAGCAAGTTCCTTCTCAGCGGTTGCGGTGCGGACCTCTGCGATCTTGGTCCGTTCCTCGAGGTTGCCCGTGTGCTGCGCGCATTCGGACATGAAGCGGTCAACCTCGTCGCGATCGTAACCACGCAGCGCGGTCGTGAAGCTTCTCTCCTCGATCTGACGGCTCGTTACTTCCATGATGACCTCCGTTGTGCCCAATGCGCATCATACGCCCTTGGGCTCGTTCGGCACGTATGTTGGGGAATGAAGAACTCTCGATTCCCGTTACTGAGACGAGACCGGAAGGAATCCGTATGGAACCGTATGACATCGCCGCACTCATTCTGCGCCTCGTTCTCGGGGGCATCATGCTGGTGCATGGCATCAAGCATGCTCGCGGGAGGACAAAAACGTCGAATTGGTTCGGATCGATCGGTTTCAAGTCGCCGGATCTTCAGTGGTTCGCGTCGACGGCAACTGAGATCGGTGTTGGTGTGCTTCTGATTGCAGGTTTGATCACGACGCTTGCGGCCGCAGGTGTGATCGGTGTCATGACAGTTGCTTTTGTATCTGTCCATCGCGCTGCTGGCTTCTGGGTCACTGCCAGACCTGATGAGGGGTGGGAGTACATCCTCTCTCTCTCAGCCATTGCGGCGGCACTCGCAATCGCTGGTCCAGGAGAGGTCTCCCTCGATGCCGCGCTTGGACTTGCTCCACTTCTGGATGGTTGGATCGGCGGAGGCGCAGTCGTGTTCGGTGTGCTTGCTGCGGGCGCGCAACTCGCCATGTTCTTTAGACCGGAGAGCTCAGAGCAGTCGGCGTAGCCGGATGGAGCGAGAAGGAACCGTTCCCACCAGGCACGGATGCCTGAGACGAACTACTCCTTGTTTGTCCCGTACACCATGTTGCGCAGACGGTTCTCGACAGTCTCAGCATCATCGTGGTGTGTCTCGCGTGCAAGAACGATGCGCATGCGGTCATTGACCGATTCGCTGTAGGCGCGATCGTCTTCCTTGGTTGTGCTGCTGCCTCGTCTGAACAACTTCATGTGCATCTATCGGCGCACGGGAGGGAATTCTTTAGCCGGACGTAGGCGTGGTTTTCGCGATCCGCCGCTAGCGCGATGGCAACCAAGACGGGCGGTTCATCGAGATGAAGTCCTTGGCCCTGTTTACGAGCGTGTCGGGTTCGGCGGCGATCGGCGTCGGGAGTCCCGCGCGGCTGTAGTCGCTGGCTTTTGGAGTATCGAGACGCGGAAGCAGTCCACTGTTCCTCGAATAGTAGGACTCCACGTCCGGGTTGACCTCTTCCTCAAGGTGCATCTCGATAACGTCGGCTAGGGGCGGATCCGGTGTCAGTTCAACAACGATCTCCGCTTGTTCAGATGATGGCATGTGTCGTCTCCGTGTTATGTGCCTCCGCTGCCCCCATAGCCCATCACCAACGTACCGCGATCGCCGGAGGACACAAGGACGGTTTGTGGGAGAGGCATGGTGACTAGTGCCCTGTCGTGGCACGTGATACTCGACTACCGTATGACGTGAGGTGCTATGCAGAAGAAGTCAGAGAGTATCAACGGTGTGCGCATGGCCTATGTCGATGTGGGTGAGGGTGAACCCATCGTGTTTCTCCACGGTAACCCAACATCGTCGTTCCTGTGGCGGCGCGTTATCCCTCATCTCTCAGATCGGTATCGGTGTGTTGCTCCGGACCTCATCGGCATGGGCGATTCGGACAAACTCCCTGGCAGCGGACCGACGTCGTACCGCTTTGTCGAGCATCGGGAGTATCTCGATGCTCTTCTCGACTCCCTCGAACTCGGCGAGAGGGTCACCCTCGTCGTCCACGATTGGGGCTCGGCCCTGGGATTCGATTGGGCGAATAGGAACCGCGACCGCGTTGCTGGCATCGTCTACATGGAGGCGATCGTGCAACCGGCGTCATGGTCGTCATGGCCGGAGGATGCGAGGGATATTTTCAAAGCAATGCGTGGGCCCGCAGGTGAGGTGATCGTTCTCGAGAAGAACGTCTTTGTGGACAAGATCCTGCCAGCCGCCGTTCTGAGAGAACTTTCCGAGGGGGAGATTGCGGAGTATCAGCGGCCCTACACGGAGCCGGGGGAGTCGCGACGCCCGACCTTGACCTGGCCAAGAGAGATCCCCATTGACGGGGATCCATTCGATGTGCACGAGATCGTTTCGAGTTACTCGACGTGGATGGCTGAGAACGAGCTCCCGAAGCTGTTCATCAACGCAGATCCTGGGAGCATTCTGCGCGGCGAACCGCGACGATTCGCCAGAACCTGGAGGAACCAGGTAGAGGTCACGGTTCAAGGTCTCCATTTTGTCCAGGAGGACTCACCTGACGAGATCGGGACAGCTATAAGGGCGTGGCGCAGCGATCTCGACTGACCATCGGGTCGGCGCACGCTCATCGCCCGCATCACGCCATACTCATCCCATGATCAAGAATGTCGTCAGCGCCCTGTTGCTCGATACGGCCTTTTACACGGAGGTAGCTGAGAACAGATCACTCATGGGTCAGGCAGTGGTCGTTGTTGGGGCTGCCAACCTGTTCGCAGGAATGGGTGCAGCGTTCGCCACAGAATCGTCCGTCCTGGCAGGCGCGCTTCTGGGCGTGGCGACTGGATACGCCGGCTGGTTGGTGTGGTCCGGTGTCGCGCTCCTGATCGGTGTCCGAGTCTTTGGAGGTGACAGCGACTACCCAGAAATGCTCCGTGTCATCGGGTTCGCCTACGCCCCGCTCGCCATAGGCATCGTTCCGTGGTTGGGCTTCGTCGGCGCAGCGTGGGCGTTGTTCGCCGCGGTGATAGCGATCCGAGCTTCCATGGAGTTCTCAACCAAGCGGGCGATCGCAACAACAGCGCTCGGATGGGCAGTATGGCTGGGTACCGCCGTGTTACTGAACGGTATCCTCGGGTGGGACTTCATGGTCTCACTCCCATTCTGACAGCCGGCTTAGCTGTGTGTCGTGCCCCGCATCGCAACGTGCCAGTCCTTGCGCCAACTCTTGTTCACCCTCCAGAACAGCCAGGATGCCATGCCGATCGGGATTGGTGGCAGAAGACTCAGCCCTCTGAAGAGCAGGACACCAGCGGCAATCAGGTCGTGGTCAACAGGTACTCCAGGGTTGGTCGCCTGCCACCCCATCGTGAGAAGACCGAGCCATCCGAGGTCGACAAGTCCTAGACCACCTGGGCTCACAGGGATCATCACGAGGAACCTACCCAGTGAGAAGGCAAGGACCATCCACGGAATCGGGACCTGCTCCGTCGTGACTCCCACCGCATACACGCTCACCACGAACAGCATTGTCATCGCGGCGTGGTTGAAGACCGTTGCCGCGGTGAGACGAGCGGCCCGTGTTTGGACGATGCTGTTGAGGTCGGCACGGAACTGCAATACGGCCGCCACGATGTCCGGTTTGGTGCGGTGAATACGGTCGAACACCCATGTTCCGACGCCGTCAAGCCAATCGGCGAACTTCTGTGCGCCCTCCTCCGATCCGAGGACCTTCACAAGAACGATCATCATGGTCGCCACGAGCAGTACGCCAACGAGCGATACAAGCCACATCCACCAGACCGCGTCCCCCAGGAGAGCCACGCCGACGACGGCGAGGATTGGAAGCGCAATGCGTCCGAACCAGTCCCAGACACCAGCCGCGAGCAATCCGGCGGTCACACTCTCTGGCGTGAACCCCCATGACATGTAGATCGCGTAGTTCACTGGCAGCGCAAGCGCGCCGCCAGAGGGCACCGAGTTCGTAATGGCGGTTCCCGTCATGTGGTTGACGAACGCCTCCCGAAGGCGAAGGCTTCTCAACACTTGGACAAGGACAATGGGGTAAGCGATCAGGAACGCGCCTGCAGCCAGGGCGAGGAGTGCCCATGCCATTGGGCTGATTTCACCGATGTACTGGGCTATCGATCGGTAGTCAGCAACCTTCGGGAGCACGAAGCCGAATACCGCGATCAACACGATGAGCGTGATACCTATCGAGAGTGCCTGTTTCCACCATGGGCGGTCAGGCTTCCTGGGGATGGAGGCGTCGTCTCCTTCGCCGGTGACGTCGGGCGCGTCGGTGACGTCTGGCGACTGCTTTTCGGACATTTGTGGAGTGTCGCGAGAACTGTCGGCAACCGTCAATTCTGGGCGAGACCGACAAGAGCCTCGCTCGCCTCCCAGAGACGGTCTGCCTGGTCGTCGTCCCTGGCGAATCGAGATGTCTTCTCCGGCCGGCGGTCCGTGAAGTAAATGCCATCGACCGAGTCGATGTCCGGCTCGATCGCAAGCCAGATAAGTGTGTCGGCACCCTCTTGTGGCGTCCTCATCCATGGTGAGCCGAACTTCGTCACTGCTCGGACGATGACCGAGCCTCCTCGGCCGCCGAACGACGTGCTGACAAGCCCTGGGTGCACAGCAAAGGCCTGGACCCCTGGACCACCTCGGTTGTTAATGCCCCGGGCGTGAAGGATGTTCGCGAGCTTGGAATGGCCGTATACATCCATCATCTTGTAACGGCGGTGTTCCCACTGGAGGTCATCGAAGAGGATTCCCTCCTTTGCATTCGCGTGAGCTATCGACGATGTGTTGATGATGCGAGAAGCACCGTTTCCTTCGAGATTCTCACTCAGAAGAGATGTCAGAAGAAAGGGTCCGAGATGGTTCGTTCCAAACGTCAGCTCGTGGCCGTCCTCGGTCTCGCGACGCGAACTGAACACGTTGCCCGCGTTGTTGATGAGCACGGCTGTGTGGTCGATCCGTGCGTTGTAGCGATCACAGAAGCGCCGCACAGACTCGAGACTCGATAGGTCAAGCAACTCTGTGTCGACGCTCACCCCGCTGAGGTTCTCGATACTACGTACCGCCGCCTCAGCCCTTCGAGCGTCGCGCGATGTGATCGTGACGGATGCGCCCTGCTGTGCGAGGGCTGTCGCCGCCGCCAAGCCGATGCCAGAGCTGCCACCTGTCACTAAGACGTTCTTGTCAACAATGTCCCACGTCATGGGTTGGGAGAGTACGTGTCTGCCGGGATTCTCATCGTCCTCTTAGGCACCGGCCTTATGCTTGACCCGTGAACGATCCCACAACCACGGTCCTGGTAGTCGAAGATGATGCTGCAGTGCGAGAAGCACTCGAGCGTGCACTCGGGTTCGAGGGCTACGTCGTCGAAACAGCGAGAGATGGTGCAGTTGCCCTGTCGATGCTCAGGGACCACGAGTACGACCTGATCATTCTTGACGTGATGATGCCCCACCTCGACGGCCTGGAGACGTGTCGGAGGATCAGAGCCAGCGGGGACCGTGTTCCGATCCTCATGCTCACAGCTCGCACCGCCATCGACGACCGTGTAGAGGGTCTTGATGCGGGGGCCGACGACTACTTGGCGAAACCATTCTCGCTTGATGAACTCCTTGCCCGGATGCGCGCGCTGCTTCGTCGGTCGTTCGGCGATGTTTCGGATGTCATCCGGGTCGACGATCTTGTGATCGATCCCGGAGCGAGATCAGCGTCGCGTGGCGGGCGAGAGATGACATTGACGAAAACCGAATTCGACCTCCTCCATCTACTTGCGCTTGCACCAGGCATCGTTCTCGACCGCCATCGGATCTATGACGAGATCTGGGGCATCGATTTTGAGACGACCTCGAACTCCCTCGATGTCTACATCGGATATCTACGGCGAAAGACTGAGACAGACGGTGAGGCGAGGATCATCCAGACCGTGCGTGGCGTCGGGTATGTCCTGCGCGCCTCCTCATGACAATCCGCACGCGCATCGCGCTGGTATCGGCCACCGCGGTCGCGGTGGCGGTCGTGCTGATCTCCGTCTTCACCTTCGTCGGTGCGCGGCGCCAGATCATGTCACCAATCGATGAGAGTCTCCTGGTCAGGGCAGAGATCGTCGAAACACTTCGGCCCCAGGCTCTGTTCGCGGTTTTTGGCATAGAGCGAATCGATGATCGGCGAGATCGCATTGTTCCTCCCGCTGTTGGTGACTTCGATGCTTCGTACTACCAGGTCATATTCGGTGGGGGTGTCGTGGTGAATGCCGGGGCCGAAGATCTGGTGCTTCCCGGACCCTCTCCGGATGATCTCGATCCGACCGAACCGACACTGAGGTCCGAGTGGGTTGATGGCGTCCATCTCAGAATCGCTACGACCGTGCGAAATGACGGAGATGTTGTTCTCCAGATCGGGCGCACGCTCACGGAGGCGGATACGGCTATGGCTCGTCTCGCCGTTCTGCTGCTCGTTGCGGGTGTCGTTGGTGTCGCGCTTGCGGGCGGTCTCGGTCTCCTCGTGGCCAAGCAGGCGGTTAAGCCGATCGACACCCTGGCTGCGACCGTTGGAAGCATCGCGGAGAATCAGTCGCTCTCGGAGCGAGTCAATGTGCTCGGGGACGACGAGGTTGCGGCACTTTCGAGGGAGTTCAACTCACTTCTGGACGAAGTCGAGTCGGCAAAACAGGAACAGGCACGTCTTGTCCGCGATGCGGGCCACGAGCTTCGGACACCTCTGACCGCGCTCCGGACCAATCTGGAGGTACTTCAGCGTCACGAGGTTGGAACCGCGGAACGTGCCGAGATACTCTCAGCTGCCCATGGGGAGGTAGAGGAACTCGCGTTGCTCGTGGCTGAGGTGGTTGATTTGGCATCGGATCGTTATGAGGAGGAGGCAGTCGGCCCCGTGGCTCTTGATGACGTTGCTGCCGCCGTCATCGATCGAGTCGAGAAACGGATGGGTCGCGATGTAGCACTGACCTCTGATGGATCTGTGGTGGAAGGCAAGCGGAATGCACTCGAAAGGGCATTGTCAAACGTCATTCAGAATGCTGACAAGTTCTCCCCTACCGATGGTGAAATTTCTGTGGTCATATCCGAAGGCACGGTCACGGTGAGCGACGAGGGATCAGGCTTTGACACACAGGACCTGCCATACGTCTTCGAGCGGTTCTACCGCTCCGACACGGCGAGAAGCGAGCCAGGATCCGGTCTCGGACTCTCGATTGTGAAGCAGATCATCGACGACCACCACGGGGAGGTATTCGCGAGGAACGGGCCGAATGGCGGTGGCGAGGTTGGATTCGTGCTGGCTGGGCCGTCCTGAGGCGCGAAGTTCGTTCTCACAAAGTTCTTATGCCCCGCTCAGTGTTCTCACAGGCTCGTTTGGCAACCTACGGGTGTGATGTTCAGCCAAAGGAGGCACACAATGAAGAAGATCATCGCTTCAGTTGCAGCTGCGGGGGTGCTCGTCGTAGGAGCGTTCGCCGCATCGACGATTACCACGTCGGAGGCTTCGGCACAGACCGAGGAAACTCCAGCCGTGACGGATGAGATCCGCAGACCACGCACTGGCGCCATCCTCGACGAGGTACTTGCTGACCTCGTTGCGGACGGAACGCTGGAACAGGACGAGGCAGACGCTGTCACAAGCGCCATGGCCGACAAATGGGATGAGCTCAAGGAGAAGTTCAGTGACCGGAAGGAACGCAGGGCGCATCTCACGGAGTTGCACGACAACATCCAGTCGTGGCTCGAGGACGGTGTGATCACGGCCGATGAACTTGCGGAGCTCGACGTCGACCTACCACGGTTCGAGGACGGACCCCTCGCTGAGGCTCTCGAGGACGGGCAGATCACTCAGGCCGAGTGGGATGCGTTCATGGAGGAGCGAGAAGCCAGGCATGAAACACGCCGAAACGTGCCAGAGGGCGCCGTCGCTTCCTGATCAGGAGACATGAAGAGCGCCCGGCCTCAGCGCCGGGCGCTCTCGCGCTCGTTGAGCAATGTGATCTCGCCGATGGGCGCCAATCGGTACTCCTCCTCCACACGATCGTTCCATGCAACGACTTCTGCATTGAGTGATGCAAGGATCTCCCTCGCTTCGGTGAAGTCGTCCGCGCTCACAGCCAGTGCAAAGCGTCTCTCTCGACTGGCTCGAACGTCGATGAGATGTTCCGCGGCTTGTTCGCGGCGCAGGAGTGACTTGGGCCACCACCCAGGGTCGTTGTCGAGTGTGTTGAACGGTTCGCCCACACCTTCGGTCGGTGTGAGTTCTCCAGAGGCAAGCGCTACCTCGATCTGCTTTTCGACCGGGTTCACAGAGTCCATGCTGACATCGTATCGTGTAGATGGATGAGGCCAACGAGATCCGACATCCGAAGTGCATATGACGCTGCCGTAACGGCGGTGGAGCCGCGTGCAGCGGTCGTCCGCGCACTGTCCTACGAAGACTCGCTCCTTACGGTGGGAGGGCACTCGTTTGGCGGAGTCTTGTCCACCGACGTTGTTGTCCTGGCGGTCGGAAAGGCTGCATCGGCAATGGCACGGGGAGTACATGACATTGTTGGAGGCCAACGCGGTCTCGTGGTCACCACTGATGCCGCCGACGTTCCTTTCGGTTCGTGTGTCGGGTCCCATCCGATCCCTGACCAATCGTCCCTTCGCTGCGGCGGGGCCATGATCTCGTTCGTTCAGGCAACTCGACCCTCCGACGTGATGATCTTCCTCATCTCAGGTGGGGGATCCTCCGTGGCGACGTTGCCGATCGAAGGCGTCTCCATTGAGGACATCTCAACCATGAACTCGCTGCTGATCGCATCAGGAATCCCCATTGAGGACATCAATGAGGTCAGAGCATCTGTGTCCCGACTGAAGGGTGGTCGGCTGGCGGAATCGACAGTGGCCGAGCGACAGGTGACACTGGTCCTGAGTGATATTGTCGGTGCAGGACCCGAACATGTCGCGTCGGGACCATCGTTGGGTTTTGGCCTGGGTCGTCGTGCGGGAGACGTGCTCGATGCCGCGGGATTGAGAGCAGCGATGCCGTCGAAAGTTGTGGAGGCCGTCGAAGGCTTCGTTCCGCCGGAACCTCCAGCAGCTCTCAAGTTCACGACCCTTGGATCGCCAGCGATCGCTGCGGAGGCCGCCAGGTCTGATCTCGTAGCGAGCGGATTCGACGCATCGGTTCTAACAGCAGAGCTCACGGGAGAGGCTCGATTCGAGGCAGTCGCACTTACGGACATGACATCCCCCGGTTCGATCCTCATAGCAGCAGGCGAGACCACCGTCGCCATCCGAGGCGAGGGTATCGGCGGTCGCAACCAGGAGGCGGCTCTTGCGGCAGCGTTGCACGTGGACGGGCAGGATGTCCTCTTTGGAGCGTTTGGTACCGATGGCATCGATGGGCCGACGCTGGCGGCGGGCGCCGTCGTAGACGGTGAGACGGCCTCGAGAGCCAGAGGTGTCGGTGTTGACCTCGACGCTGCCCTTCGCAACAACGACAGCCACACGGCGCTTGCTGCTCTCGGCGAGACGGTGGTGACTGGACCGAGTGGCACCAATGTCGCCGACCTCTGGATATCAGCGAAGGGCCCGTTTTAGGAGATTCCTAGCCCTGCTCAGCTAGGAATTCCGTGATAGCTGCGGCGTACGCCTCGGGGGCCTCGTTCCATGATCTTGTATGGCTGGCGTCGGTCTCGACGAGTGTCGTGATCTCGGGCCGCAGCCGCGCCATGATCTTGCTTGTTGCGAGTGGCACGGATGTGTCATTATTGCCGTGGAACACCAGCATTGGTGCGTGCAGCTCGGGCGACTTTGCAATGTAGTTCGTTTCATCCCAGTTGATGTCGAATCGCCAACTCGCGATCCACTTTGCAAACGTCGTCAACTGATCAGGGATGGTCACGCCTATGAGCGGCAGCTCGGTCTGTGCCGCTTGAAAGTCGACCGTCGCCTCGAAGTCGAACATGGGTGAGTCGAGGATCACCGCGAGTGTTCGATTGCGAAGCGGTGATTGTGTCAGATAGCTCGTCACGATCGCACCACCCATTGAGTACCCGACGAGAATATGGCT
>JAMBLH010000036.1 GCA_023336875.1 Actinomycetes bacterium | reverse complement strand
TGACTGCTATGAACCTCTACGCGCGGCACTGTTACAACAGCAACAACACATCGCGACGCACATTGGGGCAGTTCTCATGGCGAGAATCATAGCGAATAATCCCACCCCCGATAACGAACCCCGAGTGGATGGCAGACCTCGACGCACGATGTCGAATTGCATCGAAACTTTGGATCGTCCTCCTGAGCGCGTCCCGGAGCAGACCTCATTCAAACCACCGAATCCTGCCCCGACGAACTGACCGTCGAAATTCGCCGCGTAGAACAGGATTGCTACGCTTTGATCATGCTCTGTCATGATGTATCATGACAGAATGGCAATGCAGAAATTCTCCTCGCAAGCAAGACCCGAATTGCTCGACGAAGTCCGCCGTATCGCCGCAACGGAGGGACGACAGTTCCAAGCGGTGTTGGACGAGGCTCTCGCTGAGTGGGTCGAGAGGAAGAAGGGCGTGGCACCTCGGCCCGGCGTGATCGCTCACACCAAGGCATCCATCGCTCGACATCGACAGCTCTACAAGAAGCTGGCCGAGTAGGTGAGGGAGTACCTCAGAGTCATCGAAGTCCTCGCGATTCACGCCCTCGTAATCGACGAGTTCGGAGGTGCCGACGGCGTCCGCGATCTGGGTGCACTCGAGGCAGCTGTCTTTCGCCCGCAAACCGGCTACTACGAGGACGCCATTGCCGAAGCAGCAGCGCTCTTCGAGAGCATCGTACAAAACCACCCGTTCCTCGATGGGAACAAACGCACAGCGCTTGCAGCCGCTGACGTCCACCTCCGCATGAACGGCCTTGAACTGGCAGGAGACTCAATGGACCACCACACGTTCATCATCGGCCTCATGGAGGACGGCGATCTCGATTGGAGAGCCATGGATGGCTGGCTCCGTCGGAACGTGCATCCGTCGTAGAACTCGGTTCAGTCCCAGTTCTTGACCAGGAGTATTGACGTCAGTACCCGCTCGAAGTCGGCAATGTGGACATCACCGGCACCACAACGAAACCAATGCTGGATTTCGGCCAAGGTGGTTGGACCGAAGTCGTTAGGTGTGTTGGCGCCCATCTTGATGTAGAAGTTGCCGTCTCGGTAACGAGAACTCTGCCGGCCCGATACCGATCACGGGATCGGGCCTCGATTTGAACACCGTCGCCATCGTCGTCGAGGTTCACAACGATCTCAGGGATAAGGACAGCGCCGTTCCGCTCAGCAATGACGTTCTGAGCCCGCTGCATTGCTCGGGGATCGATGACCTCGGCCGGATCGGGCTCATGGACGACCCAATGCGTTTCGGAAAAGTCGAAATCCGGGAACTGTGTGCGGGATACCCAGGGCGCCTATCACCTGCATCGGAAATTCGAGGTTTTTGTCCTCAACATCGTCGGAGTTCACGATCAAATAGCCAACCGGCTATCGCCGAGGGGAGCCTTGACGTTGAGGACATCGCTGCCCGCCTCGCCCCTCGCTGGACAGCGGCGCAGCATTGAACGGGTCGAACCCCTATCGGCTTCAGACATGAGACCGCCTTGCTCCTTCTCGCCGTCCGGGTCCCGACCACTTCTCCTCGACCGCGGGCGTCTGTCGTGGTCGAACCGCGCACCGGTCAATAGGTGATAGCGGGAGTTCTTCGTATGTAGACGTCGCTCGTGAGCTGGTCCAGCGTGAATCGTGCCAGATCGACATCAGCGATCTTCAGGGTTATGTTCTTCATCGATTCCGGTGAGCCGTGCTGATACTGGCCCGTCGGATCCCAATCGCGCAGGCTGACCGGTTGGGTAATCGTCCAGTTCAGGTTGCTGGCGGCGATGACTGCCTCTTGACCGGCGTGATCCCTGTAGGCATTTCGCAGGATCAGCGGCTTGACGATAAGTTTCCAATGGCGGGGCAGGGCATCCGCACTGTCGCTGAGCCCGAAGATGGACTGACTGATGAGACGCTTGACGCCTTGGCGCTCCATGGCCCGGACGATCTGGCGAGTGCCTTCGGTGCGGAGCGTGGTTCGCTTCATCCCCGCTCCGAGGATCGAGATGACCGCGTCCTGTCCCTCGATCGCCTCTTCCACCGCTGTCGGGTCGAGAACATCCCCGGCAACGACCCGGAGATTCTCGTGGTCGATGCCAAGCTTCTCGGGACTCCGAGCGGATGCGGTTACCGCAAGGCCTCGTTTCAGCGCCTCATCGACGATCACTCGGCCCGTTCTACCTGTTGCCCCGAAGATGGCGACGTTCATCGTTGCTTCGCCTTCCAGATTGTGTGTGTTGCCTGTTGTCATGGTTCCTCCTCGAATCACGGACCACTCTTCTAGATGCAGAATCTAGATGTAAAGTCTAGATACAGAGTCTAGACATAGAGTCTTGATTGTGTCAAGCCCAGCGGTTACACTTCACACATGGCCACACGGAGTTACACGGCGACGCGCCGGCGGGCGGGCACGGAGACGATTGATCGCGTGCTCGCTGCTGCAGAGCGTCTGATCGCCGAGGGAGAGTTTCACACCGCTACGATGGCGGAGCTGGCATCCGCCGCTGGAATCTCACGGGCGACCGTCTTCAATCGCTTCGGCTCGAAGCTTGGCGTGCTACAAGCCCTCGCCGATCGCTGCGGCGAGGGGCCAGAGATGCAGGCGATCCAGGAAGCGCTCGCTCTCGAGGATCCGGTCGCATCTCTCGATGCCTTGATAGAGGCCTCCTGCGTAATCTGGGAAACCAGCGGCTTTATCTACGAACAGCTCAAGGCAATCGTCGTCCTCGAACCGGATGCGGTACCCCTGATCGACGAGCAGTGGGAGGACCAACGCGCCGACATCCAGGGACTCACACGACGGCTGGCCGAAACAGGGCGGCTGCGCCCCGGACTGAGCAAGCCTCGAGCTACCGCGATGTTGCACACGCTGACGAGCCTCGAGACCTTCCTGCAGCTCCGGCGCGAGTACGACCTTTCGCTCCGCCAGACACGTGAGACAATCTGTCAGCTCGCGCGAACACTGTTCCGAGCGTAACGCCAACGAGTATCAGGCTTCGGCACTAGTGATTGAAACGCGTCCGGAGTGTGTCCCTGGAGAGGTGCAAGGGGCGTGCCCAATAGGCCGTTATCCCTTGTGGTACAAGAATTTCTCTTCGCTGCGGGGGTGGGACTTGAACCCAGGAGAAACGGATGAACAGTCCGTTCCACCGCGACGCACTGACCTGGGGCTATGACCGTTGACGCAAGGACCACCATAATGCCGTCATGAACGCTGTGATGCGCTTGGAACGGATCAACTGCTCTCGTCGCGATCCGTCCATCTGTTGCTGACGGACCACCGCGCTGAACTGTCAGCCGCGGCCACGACAGTCCAGACAGCGTGTCTCGAGCATCTTCATTGTGTCCTGGAACTCCTCGCCGAGTAAATCTCCGATCCGATTCATCATCGTTGCCGGAGCAATGGCATTTCCACAGATCTCGCAACTCGCAACAGTTCCCTCGTTGAGCGTCACGCGACCGGCAGCCAGACGGCGCGTATCGATGAGTCCCCGCACCGATATTGCGCCACGCCTGATTTCCGGGCATTCGGCAATGCATTGACGGCAATTGACGCATGCCTTGGCGTCAAACGAGATGGCAATGATTTCGTCCTCGTAGGACTCACGCAGGGCATTCGTAGGACAGATCTTTGCGCATTGCCCACAGAGCGTGCACGTGGTGTCATCGATGGAGACTTCGCCGAACTGAGCCGCCTCACTCTCGACGGTGAAGTTGATATCGGTCGAAGCCACAAACGCCAACATGATGTCCGCCGCGTTTTGTTGGTCGAACAAATTCGTCCCGGCAAGCTCATCGTTGGGCGGCTCTCCTGCGACCATTCCGGCCTCGAATCCGGTCTGCGTGAGGACCGCCAGGGCAATGTCGTTGGCTTCGGTCGCGATTGCGTCTCCGTCGATCGGACATCCGCTGTCTGAGCATGGCACGGCTTTCACACGGCTCGCTCCGAGCAGACGGCATGCCAGCAACCAGGAAGCGGGGATCATTGAGGCACACGGCACGGAGATGTCAGCCCACCCTGACTTTGCGTCAAGCGATCCGCGAGAACAGACGAACCTGATGCCAATGGGCATCTCGGCGGCATTGATCACCGCTCGCACCTGGGCGTCGATCATTGCGGGCGTGGCCGCGGGATTCTCTATGGCGCCCGTTGGGCAGCTCGTAACACAGCGTCCACATGGGATACAGGCGTTCTTGTCGTAGATGATCCTTCCAGCGCTCCATTGGTATGCGCCCTGTGGACACACGTCGACACAAGCGCGACAGCCGTCACCCGCTGCACATGTGGAGTCATCAACGCGAGGAACGGCGACATACGTAGGCGTCGGCGGACGTAGGAAACCGCGACGAGTGACCGGTCCGGATAACACAGGCTTGGCGTGCGCAGGCGCACTTGTCGCGAAGGCGTTGGCTCGTTGCTTCAGGCCCTCGACCTGAAGCGAGAGAGCACTTGGATCATCATCGCTACTGACGTCCAGTATCTGTGCCCCGAGAGGGTCGATACCAATGCGGCGTAGGGCCTTCTGGAGAGCCGATAGGTCGAATGATTCACTGTGGAGAACAACGACAGCGCGGCCAGATTGCGTGCCAAGATCGCGAACGAGACTCGGATCGCGACATAGGCCCTCGACTATGACCGCGTCTGGCGTAGTGATCGGCAACTCAGGTGAATCACCACACACGAAGACTGTTGCACTCATAGCTCCGAACTCCCGACGGCGATGGCGGCAAAATAGTCGTCCTCGTGAATCACGAACGCATGGACCAGCTCGGTAGCACGCTCGTAAAATGGAGCGGGGCTCGCGGCGAGAACGCGACTCGCGAACATCGGAATCCACACAGCGAGGTGACTCCGCACGAATCTTGACTCGACTTTGAGAGTGTCCTTTGCCAAGGTTTCCTGACTTGACTCCCAAGCATCAGCTTCAACGCCGCACAAATGCGACATCACCTCCAACTCGGTTGAGATGTGATCCGGAGCCTCGGCGCCGTCCGCCGAAGCGAGACCCAGTGACCGGTATTCGGCCTGCAGAGAGGCAATGAACGAAGCAACCGCACCGTCCCGATTCGGGGCGCGGTAGTTGGACTCCGTCGGTATCGCCGGCGTTCCCCTGAAACCAACGCCGAACAGCCTGACGTACTCAATACCAAGATCCTCAGGCGAGACATCCGATTCCAGAACGACTGCGAAGTCACGCCAGGCGATGAAGTAGGGATACTTGTCGAGGTCATACTCATCAAGTATCCCGAACGCGGAAGCAAGCAACTCAAGTCGCTCGCGTTCGGGAGGTAGCAGGGCCGCACCGATGAATCGGTAGAGGCCCTGCCTTGCTCTTGCTTCGTCAGCCCACTCGGTCATCGTCCCTCGAAGGCAGCAGCTCGTAGAAGACTGGCGCTGAAAGGATCACAACGATACCAACGATAAACAGCGTTGGCGCGCCAGCGA
>JAMBLH010000035.1 GCA_023336875.1 Actinomycetes bacterium | reverse complement strand
GACGAGGTAGGCCGGGAGTTGTAGCCCTGCGGTCCGTTCTCGAGGAGAGAAGCGAAGGACCATCGAACATGTCTGTTCTGGAGAGGGACGGACTTCGGATTCTTAGGGCATCCGGCTTTACAGGATTACATTTGGAGTTCACCATTCCGTGGAAGAAGAACCGACGCTTCGACGTTGCGTTTCCTACCCAACGGGTCGCAATCGAATGGGATTCAAGAAGATGGCACACCCAGAAGAGAGCACTGCGAATGGATCGCGAGCGAGATCGTGATGCTCATGCACATGGCTGGCGGATTCTGAGATTCACGTGGGACGACGTGCACGAGGACCCCGTCAAGGTCGCGGATACGATTCGTACCGTTCTTGGCCTCTAGCCCACTGTTCTCTGGGCCGGGGAACTCGAAAACGTTGCAGTGGAACCCTGGGTTCGCGGCGTGGGGGTTAGGTGACGACTTTGTAGCGGTGGCGGACCGAGTGGTTGTAGGCAATGGCCACGCCGATGACCACGACTATGGCGGTGACGACAAGAAGTGGGATGAGGAACCGCGCGGTCCAGGGCTGTTCTGGTTGTTCCTGCTCGGGTGGGGGGAGCACCACCGCGGGTTCTTCGCCGGATGATATCTGGGCCGGAGCAACGGTTGTCTCGGTCGTGTCGTCCTCAACAGATTCGGACTCCGCAGCGAGAGTGGGGGCTGCGACTGCGACGATTAGCAGGACGGCAAGTGCGAAACCGGCTGTGCGTTTGATCCGTGTCATGACGCCACAGGATAGGCACTCCGTCGGTGACACGGGCATTTGGATACGAGAAGAGAGAAGGCGCCGGGTGTCCGGCGCCTTCTCTCTTCATGCTTATTGACCTATCAGGCTTCTGCCTTGACGATCCGGCCTCTGAGGCGCGGATACTTCGTTGGAGCGTGTGAGTAGCAGAACTCACGCTTGTTGTATTGGGACAATCTCGTGTCGCATCCCTTGTGGGAGCAGCTTCGCGACGTCGAATAGGTCTTCGGTGCACGGGTTGAACCCGTGAACTTACGACCCTTCAGTGCGGTTTCCTGCATGCTGACCTCCATGAGCGAGACTCTGGATGCGTCAGCAGTCAGAGTCCCCCGTATTGCGTTCTTGTTCTATCAACGCTCGGAGGGTGTCAAAAAGTTCCTCAGGCGGCTCAGTTTTTCCGCCATCGGATATTTTCTTCTTCAGGGATGTTTCGAACTGGAATGCGTTCAGGCAGTTACCGCACCGTTTCAGGTGCCAGGAAATCCGTGTTCTTCGCGTCACTGTCAGCTCATCATCGAGGTACTGATATACGTATTCGACGGCGTTGTCGCATCCGCTCATTCGCTTGGCTCCACTAGTCCGTGTTCAACTGCCAAGTTCCATAACTTCCTTTGGAGCGCTTTTCTTCCCCGATGTAGTCGAGACATGACAGTTCCGATCGGAACGTCAAGAATTTCGGCGATCTCCTTGTACGAGAATCCTTCGACATCCGCGTACAGCACTGGCAGCCTGAAGTTCTCTGGGAGGGACTCGAGAGCCTCAATAATGTCCTCGTCCACGAACAGGTCGAGCGCCTCGCTCTCTGCGCTCACCTGGGCTCCGGAGTGTTCACCAAGGCGCTTGTAGAGATAGAGATCCTGAAGCTCCCCAAGCTCAACCTCGTTCGGGCGCCTCTGCTTCTTGCGATACTTGTTGATATAGGTGTTCGTAAGAATCCGATACAGCCACGCCTTGAGATTCGTGCCCTCGGTGAACGTGTCATAGGCCCGATACGCCTTCAGGAAGGTCTCCTGGACGACATCTTCTGCATCGGCGGGGTTACGAGTCATGCGCAACGCAGCCGAATACAGCTGGGGTGCATACTGCATTGCGTCGTTCTCGAAGTTCGCCTGATCCGCCATACTTCGAGGTTAACGAAACCTGAGGCGCAGCAGTGGGCAGTCCGTATGACCCGTATCTCAGCCGAGGCTACGAATGATCAGCACGATCGCACTCACGGCAGCGATGCCAAGCATGCCGTACCGCGCGGCTCCATCAGAGATGAACTGTCTTCCCGACCTCGCGAGCAGGAATCCCACGGCGAGCCCCGGCAGGAGGGAGAGACCGGCCACCACCTCTTGTCGCCCGAACAAACCTGCAGCAGATAGCGAGATAAGCGAAAGTGAACTCGCAACCACAAACACGAAGGCGATCGTGGCTCTCGCGGTCGTTGGTTCGGCCCTTTGATAGAGCACGGCGAGTGGTGGGCCGTGGATGCCGGACATCGTGCCCATGGCACCGGAGACAACTCCACCTGCTGCGTCGACCCGTGGCGTCTGTTCGGGCGCGTAACCCATGAGGCCAAGAGCGATGCCACCGAGGACAATCAGGCCAAATACCAAACCGAAATTCTGCTCAGAGAGCATGCCGACCAGGACCGAACCGACAATCGTGCCCACCGCAAGGCCCGGGAAGAGGAACGGAAACGCTTCCCGATCGACATCGTTCCACGCCCCGATGCTCATGGCGATCGCCAGGAACAGCATCGCGAACAGTGCCGGTCCTGGCGCGTATTTGAGATCCACAAGCAGCAACATCGGAACGGCGATCATCGCGAACCCGACGCCTGTGGTCGTCTGGACGAATCCGGCTAGGCACACGATGAGATTCGCGACGAGCAGCTCCGGCGTCATCGCGTCGCCATAGATAGTCTGGCTTCAACCACGGTCCACCTCTGCCAACTGGTCTGCGTAACCAAAGAGCGCTGGTTGACCACCGGTGTGCCAGAACAG
>JAMBLH010000034.1 GCA_023336875.1 Actinomycetes bacterium | reverse complement strand
GCACAGTGGTGGGACGAAGGAATCCTCCCACGGGATCTCATCACACAGATGGGAGACCTCGGACTTCTGGGGATGCATCTCGATGGCTACGGGTGTGCCGGCACCAGCGCCATTGCCTACGGGCTTGCCTGCACAGAACTCGAGGCCGGGGACTCAGGCATCCGCAGTTTCATCTCCGTCCAGGGATCCCTGGCGATGTATCCGATCTGGGCCTTCGGGTCAGAAGATCAGAAGCAGCAATGGCTACCCGGAATGGCTGCAGGGGAGATAATCGGGTGCTTCGGACTAACAGAACAGGACTCGGGATCGGATCCTGGAGCCATGCGCACAACAGCAACCCAACAGAGTGGTGACTGGATACTCAACGGTTCGAAAATGTGGATCACGAACGGATCGATCGCCGATGTGGCGATCGTGTGGGCAGTGACCGACGATGGTGTCAGGGGCTTCATCGTACCGACCGACACCGACGGATTCTCGGCCAACGACATCACCCAGAAGATGTCTCTCCGAGCGTCGGTCACGAGCGAACTCGTGTTTGACAACGTGCGTCTTCCCTCTGACGCGGTTCTCCCTGACGCCCGAGGGTTGCGTGGTCCCCTCTCATGTCTCAACGAAGCCAGATTCGGCATCATCTTCGGTGCTGTCGGCGCCGCGCGAGCCTGCTACGAATCTGCTCTGCAGTACTCACTCGAACGAGAACAGTTCGGAAAGCCCATTGCGTCCTTTCAGCTGACCCAGAAGAAGCTTGTGGAGATGATGGTCGCCGTCAACAACGGCATGCTCCTTGCCATCCACCTCGGAAGAAAGAACGATGAGGGAACGCTGGCAGCCGAGCACGTGAACTACGGCAAGTACGTCAACGTGGGCATGGCACTCGGGGTGGCAAGAGAGGCGAGGGCTGTCCTTGGTGCCAACGGGATCACGCTTGCGTATCCGGTGATCCGGCACATGAACAACCTCGAATCCGTGTACACATATGAGGGAACGAACGAGATCCATACGCTCGTACTCGGCCAAGCGATCACCGGCATTGCAGCGTTCGAATAGCTATGCCAACGCTGGTCCTCGCATCGGATTCACCAAGAAGAGCCCTTCTTCTCGCCACTGCTGGTTTCACGTTCGACGTTCAGAGCCCCGATGTTGTGGAAACGATTCCACAGGGCGAACCTGCAACAGAATCCGTGCTGCGATTGGCTGGACTCAAGGTAGCTGCTGTGGAGAGGTCAGCACACGAGGTCGTGCTTGGCGCCGACACGATGGTCGTCGTCGATGGCGAACAACTCGGGAAGCCAACCGATCGCGACGATGCACTCCGCATGTTGACCCTCCTCAGTGGCAGGACTCACTCGGTGCTGACCGGCTGGGTGACACTAGGTGATGACGGTGAGCGCTTCGGCGTGGCAGAATCGCGCGTCACTTTCAAGGAACTCTCCGTCAAAGTGGCAGAGGCATACATCGACGACGCACAGCCATTCGACAAGGCTGGTGCCTATGCACTTCAGGGCGAGAAGGGTCGGCTGATCGAGCGCGTCGACGGTTCCCGTGCCAATGTCATGGGCCTGCCGCTGAGAGACGTTGCACATGCGCTCAGCGATCTTGGTATCGACCGATCAGCCCCTCATGGCTGAAGCCATCAGCTTGACGAGAGCTCCTGTGCTGCGCGTTGCGCTGTAGTTGACGAGCAACTCAGTTGTGGTGTGCATGTTCTTGTTCGACAGATACCAAATTGGCTTCGGAGCGAGATGAAGCTCACCTTTGGTTGCCGTGCGATGGTACGGAGCAAAGGGAGCGTGATAGACGGCCTTCTGAGACCTATCGAGCATCACGGTGTTGTGCACGACACCGACTCCGCTGCCAATCTCGGCAGGAGTGTTGCCCGGGAAGGCGCCCCAGGGACAGCGGGACTGAAGGTAGACCGCAGCATTCCAAATGTTGATCCCGATGCCACCGTACTCAAGATCCTCGATGGCCTTGTCGAACGCCGCGGCGTGTGCCTTCTCAGTCTTTGGGTGGATGATGAGAGTCGCTCCAAGAGTTCCGTCGAGCACATCGTTTGCAAAGGCAACCGCGTTCTCGAGGTAGGTCGCCACGTCGGGACTCGGGAGGCTCACGACAGCCAATGCAGGAGCAAAGTACTCCGTGATGAATGCAGCATCACTGGTGTCCTCGGGGTCGAGCCCTGTGACAAGAAAGCGCTTGTGCTCGATTCCGAACGTCTCGACAACACCCGAGCCGCTGAGGATCACATCGCAACGATCGCCAACACCCGGGTAGTACGCATCCCTGTCGTCCAGTTCCGCGAGTTGGCTCCGTACCTCATCCGTGAAGGCATCTGACAGCTCCCATGACTCTGGGAGGACGAGGATCTGTGCTGCCACGCAGTTGAAGCCCGAGTTGTTCATCTTCTGACTGACCACATGGTCAGCTTGGAACTTGATGTCAGCCTTCGACCAGTCCCCAGGAACAACGATCGTCGGATTGACACCACCCAGCTCGGCAGAGATCGGCTTGTCGTTGACGGGTGTGTCTGTTTCGCGGTTGGCGCGTCCTTCGTCACCAGTTCCATATCTGATGGCGTTATAGGTATTCGCAGAACCTGTCAGATGTATCGTGTCGATGCCCTCGTGATTCACAAGATACGCTCCGACGCCACCATCTCCGTAGACGAATCTCACATACCCCTCTGTCACCATCTCACTGAAGATGTCCTCGAAGACCTCACCGAGGTACTCATTGACGGGGTTCATCTTGAGGATCGTCACTTCACCCTCGTTGAACAGCTTGTAGATGACGTCGAGCGGCGCGATCGAGGCGACGTTTCCCGCGCCCATGACTGCACACACTGCGCCTTCGGG
>JAMBLH010000033.1 GCA_023336875.1 Actinomycetes bacterium | reverse complement strand
TCGACACCATGTGCAATGGCCAGCCTGTCGAACTCCGAATAGAGGGCGTTGAGGTCGCCCACGAGTTCGGCAGCTTCCAGAGATTCAGACAGGGGAGTGAAGTCGACGATATCGGCGAACAGAATGGCGACATGGTCGTGGCGGTCCGCAATGGTCTCTTCGCCATCCTTGAGCCGTTGAGCGATCGACTCGGGGAGAACGTTGAGGAGAAGTCGTTCGGACCGGGACCGCTCGTACTCGAGCGCTCTCGCCAGTTTGTTCCTCGACCTTACGTAGAGATCGAGCGAGAGAAAGGTGATGAGGGCTGTTGCGACGATATTGACGGCGAAGAATCCTGCGATGACGCTCGGCGCGATATAGGGAGCAGATGCAGCCAGCCTGCTGTCGAAAGGCGCAAGTGTCAGTACCGCGATGGCGAAGCCGGCGAACCACAGTCCCGCCCTCTTCGCGTCCGCGAATGACAAGGCTCCGACGACGCCGATAGTTGCGTACATGACGACTCCGCTGCTGTTGGCGAACCCGCCGAGGCTGACATGCACCAGGATCGGTAGGACCAGGTACATCACAAGCTGCGAGTTGAGAAGGAATCTGATCTGTTTCGTTCGTGCCGCGTAGAGCAGGCTGAGGATCGTTACCACGATGTAGAACAGGGGGATGAGCGATGTACGCGTGAACCCGAGCGCGACATAGACCAGTGTCCAGGCGACGATGATGACAGCGCCGATCGACGCTGTCATCACAAGAGAACGTTTCCGAACCCTGGTCTCTGAGTCGTCACGAGGGTCCGCGGTGCTATCGGCGAGAGAACGAAGCCACCGTGGCCCCTTGTCGATGAGGTCGCTACCTGGTTCTGGTGTTGCGTCATTGTGAGCCATGGCCGACGAGGCTACAGCAGTTGTCAGCCGTCAGCCGTCAGCCGTCAGCTGTCAGCTGTCAGCTGTCAGCTGTCAGCCAGAAAGGAACCCGCCATGCGTCAGCCCTCGGGAGGCGGGATGGTGGTAGCTGGTGGGATCGTCGTGGCTGGGGGGATGGTGGTAGCTGGTGGCGGTGGGATCGTCGTGGCTGGGGGACTTGTGGTGTCTGGTGGTGGGGCCGTCGTTGGGGGACTCGTGGTGTCGGGGGTTGGGCTCGTCGTGGGTGTTGTACCGCTGGTGGTGCTTGTTGTTGGGGCCTGGGTGGTGGTTGCTGGTTCGTCTGTTGCGGGTTGGCGGTAGTTCCATGTCCAGTGCTGCCTCGTCACCTTGCCGCTCGACCATGTCATCGTCCTGGTAACCGTGTTGCCAGAGGTCGACGAGGTGCACTTCCTCCCGCCGTTATTGCCAAACAGCGTGACCGTGATGGATGTGGACGAGTAACTCGTTTGGATGTAGACGGGTGCGGCAGAGTCGTTACGGAACTTGACGTCCGGGGAGGGAAACCCGAGTGTCGCCTCGCGTACGTACGGGTAGCGTGAGAAGTAGAGGCTGTGTGGCTGGTGGAAGACATCCTGGTAGCAGCCGAAGAATATGGCGTTCCACAGAGTCGTGGCGAACTGGCTCGTGCCGCCGCCAACATTGACAGGGCTGTCACAGCACACGACCTTGCCGCCGATGATCGCCCCTGCCCTCTTGTAGCCCTTGGCCTCGGTGCGTATCCCTACGCGGGAGTTGAGCGAGAACGTCTGTCCAGGCCCCACGAGTGCGCCGTTGGTTGCACGGGCGATCAGCTGGATATTCGTGACCCTGTTCTGGCAACAGGGGTGTCTGGTTGTGAACGACGACACCCTCCCAAAGGGTCCGAGTGCCTGCGCGTCCTCGGTCGAGTAGTCAGCCTCGACCCCGTCGATTGTCGGGATGATGCCCGATCGCGGCCCACCTGTTGCCTTCGCAAGGACGAGAGCCACAGCCTCATCAATATCGAGGGACTGTCCAGGTACAGAGGGAGCAACCACGAGATTGTTGGCCGCGCGACTGAACACGATCCTGGCGTTGATGGGCGCTGTGTCGAAATCATCTGCGAACCTGCGTGCGATCTGTGCAATGGCATCGCCGTCGAGATACACGCGGATCGCCGGGTCGGGGTCATTGATGATCTCACTGCGCAGCGCTTTCTTCAGATCATCGGTCGTGAACGCGATCTCCCGTTCGTCGTGTTCCGACCCCAGGACGATATCAGACTGCACCATCGTTGCCGCAAGAGTTACCGCAGCATCGACGTCTTCGCTGGTTATCTGGGGTTGTGCTGTGATCACCGGGACCTGAATCGGTGTGCGCTCAAGCGACAAGATCTGCGCACGGACCAGCGGGAGTGCAGCTTCGACATCTATTCGCTGCCCCACGGAGGGATACTGGGGTGTGACCTTGCCGTTCACTATCTGGACAGCACCGTCGATAGCAGGCGCGTCTATCACAACCAGAGATGCAGCTTCGAGCATTCGGGCAATCGCCCCATCGTCAACCGTGGCAGGAATCGGGATGTCGATCAGATCCCCGGATTGCCACGCGATGATCCACCCCACGGCATCAACAGCGGTCTCGGGGTCGTTGCTCATCGACTTGGCTTGAGCTGCGAGGGCGACCTCGTCAACTTCGATTCCGGCTTCGGCAGGGTCAAGGTCAACGGAGGTGCCGTTGACGACGATCACGACGGGTTCTGACGCATACAAGGCCTCGTATCCGGATGCGATCTCAGCGATCTGGTCCTCGGTCAGCACGAACGTGTCAGCGGTCACGTCCTGGGCCTGCTGAAGCGTGTTGTCAGCTGAATCTGAGCTCTGGTATGCAACAGCGGCACCAGCGATGAGGAGCGCTGGTATGACCGCTGCCACGATGAGGTATATGCGCATGTCCGTCCTCGCTCAGTGAACGTTTGGAGTCTACGACCGCACTTCAGAAAGTTGTTGATACTGGGCTCTGCCTGTGGGCGAGCACAGCTGCGGTCAGTCGATCGAAGAGCGGGATCCGACCGTGTGCGGCGCTACTCGTCCTTCTTCTTCGGCTGTTTGTACCGCCACGTCCAACTCTCAGTCGTCACCGAGTTGTCCGGGTGTGTCATGGTGCGTGTGACGGTGTTCCCCGATGTCGAGGACGTGCAGGTTCTGCCGCCGTTGTCACCGTACATCGTGACCGTGATCGAACCTGAAGTGTGTGAGGTGTCGATGAAAACAGCAACGTCCGAGTCGTTGCGGAACTTGACGTCTGGTGCGGGGAACCCAAGCGTGGCCTCGCGTACATACGGGTAGCGTGAGAAGTAGAGGCTGTGTGGCTGGTGGAAGACGTCCTCGTAGCACCCGAAGAACACGGCGTTGTAGAACGTTGTTGCGAACTGGCTTGTGCCTCCACCGATGTTGACAGGACTATCACAGCAGACAACCTCTCCGCCGATGATCGCGCCGGCGCGTACATATCCCTCTTCAAGCGTGCGCTTACCTGCGGTGTCGTTGACGGAGAACGTTTCACCAGGAAGGACGATGGAATTGTCGATCTCGTCGGCAAGCAGCTGAATATTGATGACCCGCCGTTGGCCAGCCGGATGGTACGTCGTGAACGACGAGACCTTCTCGAGCGGCAGAGCTGCTTCGGCAACCTCTGTTGAGTAGTCAGCATCTGGCCCGTCGATCATCGGTATGTCACCCGAGCCATCCCCAGCGATCGCTGCCTTGACCGTTCCAGGAATGGCGTCGAGGTCGACGACCTTTGAGGGAACGGAAGGGATAACGATGAGCGCAGGGGATTGGTCGTCCTCTGACTTGGTGGTCGTCGCTTCCTCATCCAGTTCGTATGATGCCGAAATCGCTGGAATGGTGAACCGCTCTGCTGTTCGAGCTGCGATGTTCGTGAGCGTGTCTGTGTCTAGGGATACCTCGATGTTTGCAGGGGAGTTGACAACGATCTTGTGCCGAAGCGCGGTCTTGAGTCCGGCAGTCGTGAACACGATCGTCTTTCCGGTTTCACGATCCCTGAGGAACACCGGTGAGTCGACGAGGTCGGCGGCTTCTGCCACGGCTCTGTCCATTTCCTGTCTATCGATAGGAGGGAGCAGCGGAGCGAGCGGTACTTCGACCGGGTCCCGCTCAACCTGAAGGAACTGTTTTCGGATGAGCGGGACGGCGGCATCCACATCCACCCGGACGCCGTCGACGGGATAGTCGGGCACAACCGTTGCGTTCACGATCCT
>JAMBLH010000032.1 GCA_023336875.1 Actinomycetes bacterium | reverse complement strand
CCGACACCTTTTCATACGTCGGAGCGAAACTCTTGCATGGTCCGCACCAATCGGCCCAGAAATCGATAAGAACTATGTCGTTCTCCTCGATCGTGGACTCGAGGGTCTCAAGTGAAAGATCTACTGTGGCCATGTGTGATGGTCTCCGTTTCGCGTTGTATCCATAATTGTAGCACTATGTTCAACTACCCTAGGGGGTATAATATTCCGGCTGAGGGCCAACCTTCGTCACAGCCGTAGACTCTGACAGATGTCTCCCCGTTCGACGCTCGTCCGCCTCGAAAAGGTTTCCGTTCGCGCCGGATCGGTTCGCATCCTCGTGCTCGCGTCCCATAACGTCGATCGTGTGAACTCTCTTGTCACACAAGCCCACGAGATCAAGAATGGCACACTGTTGTCCCGCTGTTGCTCGGCGCAAGACAGGCTCTCGAAGCTATACGGCTGGGGCGCAGTAGCCTCTCATGGGTGCTGTTGATGACGATTGTGGTTCTGCTTCTGGCAGTCGCAGGCGTCCTCTTGGCTCGACCCGTTCAGGAGACCTCATGACGACATCCGAGCACCCGGAAACTGTCTGGCCTTGGATCGTCATGGCCATTGCAGGCTTTCAGACGTTCGCCGCGTCGATGACCGTCTCACCTGACGCTGTCCAGGGCCAGTTGTCGCGCATCATGTATGTCCATGTGCCATCAGCGTGGCTGGCCTATCTCGCGTTCGGCGTAACGATGGTCGCTTCAGCAATGTACCTATGGCGCAAAGACCTGAAATGGGACCGCCGAGCTCTTGCATCCGCTGAGATCGGTGTCGTCTTCACCGGACTCGCCATAGGGCTCGGGATGATCTGGGCGAAACCCACATGGGGTGTGTGGTGGACATGGGACTCCCGCTTGACGCTCACGGCGATCATGTTCTTTGTCTACCTTGGTTACCTTGCTCTTCGGCGCACAACCGACAATCTGGCTGTACGGGCACAGCGAGCAGCGATACTCGGGGTGGTTGCGGCTGTGCAGATACCGCTCGTTCACTTCTCCGTGGTGTGGTGGCGCGGCCTGCACCAGGCTCCATCCCTCGTAAAGCCCGAGGGTCCGGAAATGGATACAGCGATCGTCCTGACGCTTCTCTTTGCCGTCGCGAATTTCACCGCGATGTACGTGGCGATGATGTTCAAACGGATCGAACTCGCGAGCCTTGACGATGATGTGCTCATCAACGAACAAACCAGTTCGGGTCCGGTTGCAGGTGCAGCAGTGACCACTCCTGAATTGGGGGGTGACGGCACATGAGCTACGCCGAGCAATGGAACTGGGTCGCGCTTGCATACGGGGTCACCTATCTCGTATTGGTCCTGTATGCCTCATCAATTGCGCTCCGTATCACCAGGGCGCGCAAGAAGCTCGGTGGTCCATTGTGAAGCGCTATTGGAAGTTCGTCGTGCCAGCCGTTGCGCTCGTCGGTGTGCTTGTCGTGCTCATGGCTAATCTGAGCTCCTCTCTTGTGTACTACAACACCCCGGCAGAAGTCCTGTCCCGCGAAGTCGACAACTCGAGATTGCGCCTTGCTGGCAGAGTCACACCGGACTCGGTCGTTGAACATGACGCGACCGTTGCATTCTTCGTCGAGGATTGCGATACGTCCGTTGCCGTTGTCCACACAGGAGTACCACCCCAGCTGTTTACCGAGGGAATCGGCGTCGTGGTCGAAGGCACCTGGAATGGAGAGGTATTCGAGTCAGACACGATGCTCGTCAAGCACGATGAGCAGTACAGGGCAGACTCGGGGGACTACGACGAAGACCTTCATTCCTGCTCAGAGTCGTGATTGCGCTCGCCGGATACCTCGCGATCTTCATCGCACTTGGTGCGGCTATCAGCGTCGTCGTCCAGGGCATTCGTTACTCAAAGAGTGGGGATAAGCGAGCTCTGCGACTTCCCGTCGTCGTGTTCCTCGCTGCCGCTGTTGCCTCGTTTGCACTTCTCGAGCTGGCGATCCTCACGCACGAGTTCTCGATTGCGTACGTGGCAAACAACACGTCGACGACCACTCCATTCATGTTCCTCTTCGCCGCTGGCTGGGCCGCGCTCGAGGGTTCCATCGTCCTGTGGGGCGTTCTGCTCGCGGTCTTCACGTATCTTGTCTGGCGTCAGCTCGATCCTGTCGATGGACTCGGGGTGCTTGCGCTAGCCGTGATGGGAGCTGTATCCATCTTCTGGTTCGGCTTGATGGCAACTGTTGCCAACCCCTTCGCCGTGTGTGTGGAGTCCGGAGGTGACTTCTGCCTCCAGTCATCATGGTGGCCACTCGCAACAGCGGCGGTTCCCTCTGACGGCTTGGGACCCAATCCGCTGCTCCAGAATCATTTTCTCATGGCCATACACCCGCCCATGCTGTACGTCGGGTATGTGGGTTTCACTGTGCCGTTTGCATTCGCGATTTCTGCCCTCTGGCGTAAGGATTCTGGAAGAGATTGGCTCGACCGTACCCACCGTTGGTCTCTCATTTCCTGGTCGTTCCTTGCTTTCGGGATTCTGCTGGGTGGCTGGTGGTCCTACGAGGTCCTTGGATGGGGCGGCTATTGGGCATGGGATCCTGTGGAGAATGCTGCCCTGCTTCCGTTCCTCTCCGCGACGGCGTTCATCCACTCCGCCCTCGTGCAGCGGAAACGAGGCATGTTGCAGGCGTGGAACTTCATTCTCGTTATCACGACGTTTGCTCTCACGATTTTCGGCACATTCCTCACCCGGTCAGGTGTCATTGCGTCGGTACATGCCTTCAGCCAGTCCGCGGTGGGTCCGTTGCTGCTGATCTTCCTCGCTCTCATCGTGGTTGGTTCGCTCGCTCTGTTCGCGGTGAGAGCTTCCGACATAGCGCAGGCCCCAAGACTCGATTCGTTGTCCTCGCGAGAGGGCTACATCCTTGCGAACAATCTGATTCTCACCGTGTTCGCGTTCACGGTGCTCTTTGGGACCCTCTATCCGCTGATCGTGCAGGCCTTTTCGGGTGACGAGGTTGCTGTCGGCAGGCCCTTCTTCGATCGTGCTGCGGTGCCACTCGGTCTTCTGCTGATTCTTGTGATGGGCATTGGCGCGATTTCTCCATGGCGTGTTGCATCCCAGAAGGTCCTGTGGAAGCGCCTGCGCGCTGCCATGGCCGTCGGGTTCGTGGCCGGTGCTGGCGCCGTCGTTGTCGGTGTCGACTCGATGTCTGTTGTAATCACGATCGTTCTCGGAGTATTCGTGATCGCGGCGATCACGATCCGCTTCTTCGAGTTGGCGCACAAGCGACCCGAGTCATTCCTATCAGCGTCGATGAAGGTGTTCGGCAACGATTCGGGCTATTGGGGCGGACAGGTTTCTCACATCGGGCTGGTGCTCGTCGCCATTTCTCTTGCGACGACATCAGGCCTTGCCCTGCGAGACACCGTGGCGTTGGCTCCAGGCGACACTGCGGTTGTTGGCGGGTATTGCATTGGGTACACCGACTCATTCTCGCGAACCGAGCCGAATCGGCTGGTGCAGGGCGTTCGTGTAACGGTGATGGATGAGACCTGTACGACCACGAGGGCGGAGCTGCAACCTCGAATCAACACGTACGAGGGCACGTCGCAGCCCATCGGGACACCCGACGTGTGGACTGGGCTCATCGATGATGTGTACGTCGGGATCGCTGGCGGCTCCGCAGAGCGGATTGAGCTCAACGTATTCGTGTTCCCGCTGCAATGGCTGCTGTGGGTTGGTGGTCTGATTCTGGTGACCGGGGGGCTGATTGCGCTCCGCAGGAAACCTCCGCGGCATCGCGGAGCGTCAGAAGAAGTAGAAGCCCAAGAACACCAAGCACAGAAACCGGGATCTCGTCATGTCTGATCGAGCAAGGAACATCGTTGTCATCGGTGTGTCTGTTGTCGCGCTGTCGCTCAT
>JAMBLH010000031.1 GCA_023336875.1 Actinomycetes bacterium | reverse complement strand
TGTGGGGAGGTCGAGTCCCAGGTACACCATGCGCGCCATATCGGCGCGGTAGTCGTGTCCGAAGGACCCGAAGTGCCCTGGCACCGTCACCATCGCGTTCGCAGCGTCGATCATGACCTGGATACCTGTGACGATCGGGGTCCACTCCATATCAGGAGGAACACCACGGCCTCGATCTCCCTTGAGCCACTCTGGCTCACGGATCGCGAGGTCGGGCCCCATCACAGCGATCGGGTCGTTGTCGTGTGACAGGATGACCGCCCGAAGGGCCGACCGTTCTTCCTGGGACAGCGCTTCCAGTTCTTCTGGACGATCGAACACACCAACGGTACCTTCGGGAACAAGGGTGCTCGACCCGCGGCCCATGCCGCTCTTGGACCACTTGGCCATCCACGGCAGACCCGCCCAGAGTGCCTTGTCGATGCCATAGTGATCAAAACCCGCAATGCCGTTGTGCATGACAACGTCTGAGCTCGTCCACGCCCCGAGGCTCTCTCCAAAGACAAGGACCTTTGGCCGTTCCTCAGAAGGTCTGCCTGCAAGCCGTTGCGCAATGCCCCATAGAAGGAGCCGAAACTGCGCACGGCCGAGGGCAACCTTTTGGAGGCTGAGAAACGACGGGTATTTGCCGTACTGGATCACACACGTTGCAATGTCGCCCCGCGCGAACAGTTCAGCTGACTCGATCATGGTTTGGTCGACCCAGCCGGTCCCCGTGGGGGAAACAAGAACGAGATAGTCCCTGTCGAATGCACCGGTACGGTCAAGCTCGTCGAGCGCCATCTCAGCGCGTCCTGACGGGTACAACGGTTCAGAGTTGTAGCCAATAAAAACCCTGATTGGATGCTCCGCACCCTCCTCACCCATGGTTTCGTCGATGTATTCCGGGGTGAGGACGTCAGTCACGAAACGTCTGCCCTGCTGACCGAGGTCTGCGAATGGCGAAATGCTCTCTGGGCTCCCTGACAGCAGCGGACTCGTCGGAGCAATCGAGTAACCGCCCTCAACTCTCTCGTTCCCTCTGCCGATGTAGCCTATGCCAGCGTGATAGAGACCGGACAGGGCACCTGCCCAGACCGCAGCATTTACCGTACGGCCGATCAACCGCTTTGTGGGAGTGTCGCCGAAATAGCCGATCCACGCGTTGCGCGACGCTTGGAACGCTCGCGTTCCAACCATGCCGATCGATGTGACAGCCATGCCGGTCGCAATCGCAGGACCGAGTTCGTTCGGTTGTGGGATCGGCCAGCGTTCGATCTCAGACTTTCGATTGTCCAGCCGGCTCTTCGACCAGACGAGCGCACCTGAAAGAGCAGCGACGGATACAAGCGCTGGTCGGACGATCGACGATGTTGGATACCGTTGCTGGCCAGCAATCCCGATGTCATAGATCGCGCCACCGACCGATCCGGACTTCAGCACTCGTCCAGCGGTGCGGGCACCGGAGCGCGCCAATGACTCGTCGTCACGTATCGGGAGTCTCTCAAACGAATAGCCCACGCCGCCCAGGAAGGCACGCATAAGCAATCGGTGCGACAGAGGGTCGTCCTTGTTCACGATCGTACCCGTGAGGGTTTCTACTATCGCCATGGTTCCTCGTGCCGCAAGCACGGAGAGGCCAGCGATCATGCCCTGATGCATCGACGAGTGAGGCATGAGGGAGGGACCGAATGAGTCGATGAAAGCAGCGGTCTCCAGTGGGGCCGAAGCCGAACCTGTGATCGGGTTCGCCCACC
>JAMBLH010000030.1 GCA_023336875.1 Actinomycetes bacterium | reverse complement strand
GGGCCGTCGACGGAGAGGCCGACCAGGAAGTTGTTCTCCTTGAAGAAGATCGCCCAATCCTCGTCGATCAGGGTGCCGTTCGTCTGGATCGTGTACGCAATGCGTTGCTGTGGCTTGCGGTGCTTGTCGACGAGTTCAACGGAGCGACGAAAGAAGTCGAGTCCCATCATGGTGGGTTCCCCACCCTGCCACGCCACCGTGACATCGGGCGTGAGGTGAGATTCAAGGAGTTGGACTATGTACGTCTCGAGGAGTTCGTCCGCCATCCGGAAGCGGTCTCCCGGGTAGAGCATCTCCTTGGAGAGAAAGAAGCAGTATTCGCAGTCCAAGTTGCAGATTGGGCCGGTTGGCTTGGCCAGCAGGTGAAATGCAGGAGGTCCCTTCATCGTCAGCACTTCGTCCTCCAGGTCGTTTTGCTTGTCTTTGGATGGTGGCTTCCAACGTCTGACCGGCAGTAGCACCTCAACAGCAGCCTATTGTAAGTACTCATGCCACTCGACAGCCAAGTAGCCAATCGCGCCTCGTCTGTTGTCGAGAGGTCGGTTGAGTCGCCTCCCGCCGGAGTACGATCCGTGATCGCCTTTGAGGCGGACGAGTATTCAGGCTCTCTTCCTGGCTTGACGCTCGACGTCATTCGTACCGGCCGTGGCTTCGGATCAAACATCGTCACATCCTACGTCGAGAGGGATATCACGATTGCGTGCGCGTCGACTCGGTTCCCAATGATCGGCCGCACCACAACTGACGACGATACGATCATTGTTGCGCTGATCACGAGCGCACCATCGTCCACTCGGTGGTGCGGAATCGATCTCCAGCCGAGTTCAATGCTGCTGTACGGTCCGGGAGCCGAGCACACAGGGATCAGCCCCGCTGGAGTCGACTTCACCTTCACGTCCCTCAGTATTCGTGCACTTGAGGAATCAGCAGAGTACAGAGAAATCGATTTCCGAGTTCCCGAGAGGGGGAGAGTAATCGCGCTCGACTCCGCGCCAGACACGGCGTTGATCGCAGGAGTGCTTCGCGCTGCTGGTGATCAGCTCAACGAGGGTGGCCTGCTGCTTCGGAGCGAGGACGTCCTTCGATCCGTTGGTGCTATGTTGGCGCATGAACCCATGACGTCTCGTTGTGTCGGCCGAAGAATGACTGACAGCTGGAGTTTCGTGAGCGTCTGCATAGATTACGTTGACTCACAGCGCGGGACGCTATCTCCGCGCGGCGTGGGCGCCAGGCTGTCAATTCCGGAACTATGTGCAGTGGCCCATGTTTCGGAGCGTCGATTGCGAAACGCCTTCTACGACACAACGGGTGTGTCGCCAATGCGTTTCTTCCGATTGAGATCGCTGACAAGAGCGCGCCGTCTGCTCCTCAATGCAAGGGACCTGGGCGGATCGATTCCAGACGTCGCGCTCAGTGTCGGGTACGACCATGTCAGCCGGTTTTCGTCCTACTACAATGACGTGTACGGCGAGTATCCATCAACTACAATGGCATCGGCGTAGTTCTGCGGTCCGAAGCGAAATTCGGTGGGGCGAGGATGTCGCTTGAGGCGAATGACTCACAAGAGATCATGACGGAGGATCCAATACGAAACGAATGATTCTGTTTGCCGCGATTGCTGCCACCCTGCTTCTCGCAGCATGTACGAGTGAAGGTGAGATCCCTGGTGACGGCACCCTGGACCCTTCGGGTCCCGAGACAACGTCCGCTCCAGCCACGACATCGGCACCTGACACCACGTCGACACCTGCAACTACGTCGCCGCCTGATAGCAGCACCGAAGCAGGTGACGCCGAAGACAGTGACTTCAAGTGGGGAGTGGTGATCTTTATCGTATTGCTGATCGCCGGGATCGTGTGGGCAGCGAGCCGAAGCGGTGCAAAGAAGGGTGCTGCCGATCAGGTCCAGGCCCAACAAGCTGCTGACTATCAGGCCCAACAGGCCGCTCAGCAGGCCCAGCAGCCGCCTCCGCCGCCACCTGCACCCGCAAACCCCGAGGCCAGCACAGAGTACCCATCGCCGCCTGCTCCTCCCGCATGACCCATTCTGGTCCTGGTCCCTGAGGCTCAGCTACAGCCCGAAGGGGCGGGATCCTCGGAAACTGAGATTGTCGACGCTATCTACCAAACGGCGTCACGCTGCCCGATGGGACAGCGTGACGCCAATCTCGGACTGAGTGGGGTTTGCCTCAGGCGGCGTCCACCATCAGTTCATCCTGGTTGCCATAGGCGCTGCCTGCGTAGGAGGCGAAGTCAGCGAAGACACCGAGCGCGATCCAGATCCAGTCAAACCCAACGATTCCGTTCGGAGCGACGGCTACGTACATCATCGTTGTCCACGGCGCAAAGATAAGGCCGATGAACGCCCAGATAAAGTTGTTGAAAGCTGATTGCCACCGCTCTGGGTCATACAGCCACCAAATCAAGATGGCGAACCTGGGCCCGATCAGTACCAACGATGAAAAGAAACAACACATATATTCCGAACCTCCTATAGCTCCACTAGCCCCTCCACCTTATCGGTTCCACACAAGGTCTTCCAACTCACCCTTCAAATCGTGCCGAAACTTGCCTGTCCGCCGCGCCGAATCATGCCAGTTCGTGCCGAATCTGTCGCCACCTAATGCGCTCATCCTGGATACAATCTGAGGTACAGCCCGCTATTGATGGCACGGAAATGGAGCCCATATGTCGCGGTATGACACCGTCTCGAACGTCGTTCTGAAGGTCACGGATCGGTTCAACCCGCTGCTGGGTGGACCTGCTGGGCCTCTCAAGACCCGCGCGATATTTGCGTCCTACGCCCCGTCGCTCATGCCGAGGCCATCGATCAACCAGGGTTTCGCCACCGCGTTCTCCGTGCTTGCGGCAGAGTTGGTGGGCCTGGGCGTCAACGGTGCGATCAATCGTGCTGTTCCTCGCTCCTCGCCTTACTTTGTCCGCGTAGGCGCGAGGGCGGTCGTCACCGCGGCCGGGCTTGCGATCAGCCGTATCCCCGAAGCCGACGATGAGACGACTACCAAGGCTTCGGTTCGTAGCGCAGGTCGGCTGCTCGCCGTCGGCGCCGTTGGAGGCGCGATCAATGAATCCGTCCTTGAGCTGCAGAAGAAGCTTCCGCCCAAGTCGAACGTTCGGCCCATCATCCTGGGTGCCGCTGCGATTGCAGGTGCGCTGTACCACTCGAAGGAACTGATCGCCCAACGTGAAGCGGTCATCAAGCCGTGGACAGAGGACGAGAAGCGTGCAGCACTCGGCCCGTCTCTTGCGATCGGTTTCGGCGTCACGATGCTTGGAAACGGCATCGGCAGGAGCTTCGTGGCTTCTCGCAGTGGCTTCATCTGGTTCTTTGGAGATGATCCTGCTCACGCAACCGTCGCCAAGGTCGTCAACGCAACGATCTGGGCCGCAGGAAGCTATGCGCTGTATCTTTCAGGGGTCTCCTTCATTGCCCGCAAGAACGAGGAGATGGAGCCCGCCTACTCAAAGGTTCCCGACAACCCATATGTCTCAGGCGGAACGAAGAGCAAGTCGCCCTTTGACGAGCTGGGACTTCAGGGACGGAGGTTCGTCACGGATGTCGTCACTCCAGACGACATAGAGTCAACACTCGGCGAGCCAGCTATTGCGCATCCGATCCGCGCATTCGTAGGCGTCAATAGCGAGCCTCTCTATCCATCGGGGCGCTCAGAGATGATGCTCGACGAGCTTGAGCGCCTTGGCGCGTTCGATAGAAAGTACCTCTTGCTTGTTTCGCCGACGGGCACAGGTTGGGTTGATCAGACGATGATCGAATCGATGGAGCTGCTGACACGGGGCGACGTGGCAAGTGCCTGTGTCCAGTACTCCCGCGGTCCTTCGTTCCTTGAGGTGCAGAAGGTGCATCTGGGCGCTGCACAGTTCAGAGGAGTGTTGTGGGGCGTGAGAAACCGGCTTCTGGGCATGCCAGAGGACAAGCGCCCAAGGGTCTTCGTGTTCGGAGAGAGTCTTGGTTCCTGGTCGTCGTCCGACGTACTTATGCATCAGGGCATCGAGGGGTTCGACCACTACGGCATTGACCATGCGCTGTGGTTCGGACTCGTGGGCCTCGCGAAGTGGTCCAAGACGGGGATGCGTCAGGGGTCCACAGACCTTGTGCCAGAGGGCACGGTTGAGGCCTTCGACAACTTCGATGAGTACATGGCCCTCACGGAGGAGGAGCGACACAAACTGCGTGCTGTTGTGGTCGACCACGACAACGACCCCATCGCCCAGATGTCGTTCCGATGGGCCGTCAAGCGGCCACCGTGGCTCACAGGCGAAGCTCGGGGACGCAATGTTCCCGAAGGCATGGACTGGGTGCCACTGATCACCTTCGTCCAGATCATGGTTGATGCAATGAACGCCATGCGCACGGTTCCTGGCAAGTTCCACTCCTTTGGCCACGACTACAGGGGCGACACCCAGCAGTTCGTACAGGCCGCCTTCCACCTGCCCTCTACAACTGAGGAGCAGGACAAAGCGGTACACGAGACTCTCGTAAGGCTCGAACTTGAGCGCGGTGAGCGGATCAAGAACGCGGTCCACGAAGCAGACAGCGACGGCGAGACGCTCAAACGGACCAAGCGTCCTCCGCTGGTGCGCTACGGGAGACAAATCGATCCAGAGGATGCCGCGATCAGCATCACGCCAGGAGATGCTCCTGCCGACTACCAGTGAGGGTCGACACACTGGATCGAATTGATCGAGGTCGGTTGGTAGAGTTTACGCGATGAGCACTTCGGACACCACACTCCAGCGGAGCCGAGCGAAGCGACGGATCGCCGTCGAGAATCGTATCTATCCCGTTCTGGCTGGCGCAGCGGTGGGCATCCTGATACTGGGAACGGTGGTATACCACTATCTGGAGGACTGGAGCTGGGTCGATTCGTTCTACTTCAGCGCCGTCACCGGATCAACCGTCGGGTTCGGAGACCTTACGCCCTCAACCGATGTATCGAAGCTGTTCACCGTTGTTTACATCTTCTCCTCGATCGCCATCCTTGGCACGTTCCTCAACGAACGACTGAAGTATCACGGTGTTGTGGTGAGACGGGCGAAAAAGGTGGTGTCCGACTCCCAGGGTGACGGTTCGGCTTGAACACGTGACCACGCAGTGACGCTTCGATGCTTGATCAGTGTGACGATTCCGGGGCGTACGGAGCTTCCTCGCATCAGCGGGGATTTGGAAGGACATGGCCCAGGGGTAATCTGCCGGCCGAGGTGATGAAATGATCAAGAACATGGAAATCGACACCGAGCACTACGACCTGAGCGATGATCTGAAGCAACGGATCCAGGACAAGATCGCTGGCCTTGACGAGTACATGGACACACTCGACCGAGGTCACGTGACCGTGTCATGGGAGGGCGGCCCGAACGAACAGACTCGGATCCGTGCCGAGGTGTGGGGCCCGGGCCAGCGATTCGATGCTTCCGACACCGACTGGAAGGCCATCACGGCAATCGACAAGACCCATTCAAAACTTGAGTCCCAGATCCGCAGGGTGCATGAGAAGTCGATCTCCAAACGGGACCACAACCGCCACTAGGACGCCGTGGTGCGGGTTTGGGAGGGGCGTCGCTTGGGTTCTCTTGAGGAGATGATGCGAATCGCTGTCAACATCACCACGAGGAGTGTTGATCCGAGGTACAGGGCTGCGACCCACGGATTACCGGTGTCCGTACCCGAGAAGATTCCATGGAGCAGTGCAGCGACGAAAGTCCCAAACGACAGGTAGTGAATCGATCTCCATACGTTCTGACCAATCCACTTCTTGACGTAGAAGCTCAACGCAACAACGAGTAGTGACCAGAACGCAACGCCACCAAGCGCAGCAGCGAGTGGTCGCCACTCTGTGAATCCTGGGATGAGGATATCGGCCCAACTGAAGTCGATGAACTCGTCCATGGAGAGGGAGACAATGTGGATGATCGTCGCGAGTACCGCTGCCAGGCCAAGAGACTCGTGGAGCCACTGGAGGCCCTTTGCCTTGATTGCTCTGCCAAAGACTTTGGTCGAAACCATGAGCCCCCACAAGAGCGATGCGCTCAAGAGGGTGAACGCAACAATGCCTGATCCCCGAATGATGAACCAGGTGACATTCATGACGCCACCCCGAGCGTGTTTCCATATACGTTGCCGTCGTGCCATACGACGATGGCACGATGTATCCACGTCTGCGCATCCGCCCACTTCAGACCGTCAACGCCGAGAATCAGCACTGCCTTTGCACCTGCTTCAGCCTCTGTCGCAGTCTCAGCAATCACCGAGGCGGATACCACCGGTGTGATGGCAGGGTTCATGGTGCGAGGGTCGATGATGTGATGCGCCTCTCTTCCTTCCACCAGCCAGCGCCTCTTCGATCGCGAGCTGGTCGCAAGGGCGCCGATCCCGAGAACAACCTCAGCGGCTGTGTCGTCTTTATCGTCGACAATCTCGACGACGAGAGATGGGTCGGTGGAACGAACGTCCCCTCCTGCTGATGCAACGATGGCGAAGCCCGCTTCGACGACACGATCGCATGTCCACCCCTTCACGATTCCGCCGAGGTCAAGTTTCGTGCCTTTTGCGAGACGGACCATGTCGCCGTCGAGGTCCCAGGTGGTGTCTGAGCGACGAGTCGATCGGTCGCACACGCTTTTTATGTCCCGAAATGTCGCGTCGTAACCCCATTCCTGAACGGCAGCGCCGACACCCACTTCGACAAGATGCTGGGTCCTGATTCCCAGATTCTGCGCCGCCGTCAAGACCTGGCGCATATCTTCAGAGATCATTGTGCCACCTTCGCCAGCGTTGTTCAGCCGAGATAGTTCACTCGTTGGGAGGAACCTGCTGAAGCGTTGCTCCGACTCCTCGAACATAGACCGCGCCTCACTGACGTCACGTTCGTCGTTGGCGTGAATCACCACGGTGGTTCCCATCGCTCGGAAGTTCGCCGCGATCACGATCCGGAGCTCTTCACCTTCGCCGGCGCCTTCGTTGGTGCCTTGGCTGGCGTCGATGAGCCACCCGGTGATGGTGACGAAACGACAACCTGTCGGACCACAACCCTGGCTTCTGGCTTCTCGCTCGGTGTGTAGCGCAGAACCACGAGACCTGACTCCGGCATCGCTGGAATCGGCGCCAGGACCTCCTGCACATCGGCTTCGACGACGAGCTCGGCTTCGGGCTCGGTACTCCCAGCAGGAATCTCTGGCGGGGGAGCAACGTTAGTGACTGCGACGGCTGCGGTACCCCATGTGACAGAGGCCGCCGTCCATGCAGCAATGCCTGCGACACGCGTCAAAGGAAGACGCTGCGGTGCCATTACTCGGTCTCCTCTTGTGAGGGGATTACAAGCACGGCTTCCTCGTTCATGAGAACCTGAACGACGTCGTCGGGAAGCTTCTCCATGAGTTCACCGGAACCTACGAATTGGGTGTATCCACTGTCCGCCAGCACGTTTGCAATGCCTCTTCCCAGCCCGGCCACATCAAGGTCTGGCTCTGGAAGCTGCTCGCCGTTAATGGGCTCGCCGATTTGCTCAACCTCAGCCAGGACAGCGATGGGTGGCTCCACCGTCTCAGCGCTTGCCGACTCTGCCGGAACCGATTCTGATGGCAGAGACACAAGAACGAGTAGGGCGGCTCCTGTCGCGATTACTCCGCCGATCGTCGAGATCCAACGCATCAGTCGTCGTCCTCATCCTCGTCACGATCGTCGTCCCGATCATGATCGTCGTCGTCGTCGTCGTCGTCGTC
>JAMBLH010000029.1 GCA_023336875.1 Actinomycetes bacterium | reverse complement strand
GTCCTCGCCGAAGATCCCATCGACGATCCGACGGACCATATCGCGTACGTCTTGTTCGATGTTCGGGTCGCGTGCGGTCACAGGACTTCCTCCTTCGTGGTGTCATGGTAGCCGGTGGCCAGACGCCAACTGGAAGCTTGCTGCCGCTACTCTCGCACCCATGAGTTACCAGATCAATCACCTTGACGCGCTCGAGGCTGAATCCATCTTCATCATTCGAGAGGCGGTTGCGGAATCGGAAAGACCAGTGCTCCTCTTTTCTGGAGGTAAGGATTCAGCACTGATGCTGCGGCTTGCTGTCAAGGCCTTCTATCCCGCTCGTCTCCCATTCCCCGTCATGCATGTGGACACGGGCCATAACTTCACTGAGGTCCTCGAATTCAGAGACAGGATCGTGGATCAGCTCGGCGTGGAACTCATCGTTGCGTCGGTGCAGGAGTCAATCGATGCTGGAAGAGTCACTGAACAAACCGGGATGAACGCCTCGCGCAACACCCTCCAGATCGAGCCGTTGCTCGCAGCGATCGAGGCTCACAGGTTCGACATGGTCTTCGGCGGTGCTCGCAGGGATGAGGAGAAGGCGAGAGCGAAGGAACGTATGTTCTCGTTTCGGGATGAGTTCAGCCAGTGGGATCCCAAGAACCAGCGCCCGGAACTGTGGAGTCTTTACAACGCCCGCCATCGCCAGGGTGAGCACATCAGGGCCTTCCCGATCTCGAACTGGACCGAGGTCGATGTTTGGGAATACATACTTCGAGAGAAGATCGAACTCCCCTCGATCTACTTCTCCCACACTCGCAAGGTCTTCGAACGTGACGGCCTTCTGATGGCAGACAGCCCGTACATCATGCGCATGGACCACGAAGAGGTGTTCGAAGGAACGGTTCGTTTTCGCACCGTTGGTGATATGTCATGTACTGGCGCATTTGCATCAACGGCCACCACGGTCGAGGAGGTCATCGTCGAGGTATCGACCACGAGGATCACCGAACGCGGAGCGAGCAGGGCTGATGATCGCACATCCGAGGCAGCCATGGAGGACCGCAAGAAAGAGGGGTACTTCTAATGGAGCACGTAGAACTCGTACGGCTTGCGACGACCGGTTCCGTCGATGACGGGAAGAGCACCCTCATCGGGCGCATGTTGTTCGATACCAAGCAGATCTTCCAGGACCAACTCGAGGCGATCGAGGAGGCATCCAGACGACGAGGTTCGGACTACGTCGATCTGGCACTGCTCACCGACGGGCTAAGAGCTGAGCGTGAGCAGGGCATCACTATCGATGTCGCCTATCGCTACTTCTCGACGCCACGTCGCAAGTTCATCCTTGCGGACACGCCGGGCCATATCGAGTACACACGCAACATGGTCACGGGCGCATCCACCGCAGACATAGCCCTCGTCCTTGTCGATGCGCGGGCCGGGATTCTCGAACAGACACGGAGACATGCGTTCATCGCGTCGCTGCTTCGCGTCCCTCACCTCGTTCTTTGCGTGAACAAGATGGACCTCGTTGACTACTCGGAGGATGTCTACAACGACATCGTTGATGACTTCAGAGAGTTCGCCGCCCGCCTGGACGTCGCGGATCTGAGATTCATACCCATGTCTGCGCTGGTCGGCGACAACGTGGTGAACGAATCCGAAAACATGGACTGGTATCAAGGTGCACCGCTGCTCAGGACACTCGAGAACATTCACGTTGCGTCTGACCGGAACCTGATCGATCCTCGCTTCCCCGTACAGTACGTCGTCCGACCCCACACACGGGAACACCATGATTATCGCGGCTATGCGGGCCAGGTCGCGTCCGGAGTGTTCCGTCAGGGTGACGAGATCATGGTGCTGCCGTCCGGGTTCAAATCAACGATCTTGTCCATCGATACGTTCGAAGGTCCCATCGAAGAAGCTCCGGCTGGGCTGTCCGTCATCATCCGACTCGCGAACGATGTCGATGTGTCGCGTGGCAACATGCTCTGCCGCCCACGCAACCAGCCTGAGATCGGCCAGGACATCGACGCGATAGTCACATGGATGTCCGACTCCGTGAAACTGCGACAGGGTGCGAAATTCGCCATCAAGCACACGACGAAGTCGGCACGTGCGCTGATCAAGGACCTCCAGTACCGCTTCGACGTATCCACGCTCCACCGTATCGACGACGCTACGGAACTCGGGCTGAACGAGATCGGCCGAGTGACGATACGCACCACTGAACCGCTCTTCTTCGACGAATACCGCAAGAACCG
>JAMBLH010000028.1 GCA_023336875.1 Actinomycetes bacterium | reverse complement strand
TGGATGGTGTGGGCTCACTGGTGTCCCTACTGCCAGCAGGAACTGCCAGAGCTCAATGCATGGTGGCCAGACGCGAGCAGCAATTACCCGAATACCGAGCTCGTGACCGTGACCACATCGATGGATCCCTCGCGAGGCAACGCTCTTGAACCGTATCTCGAGTCCTCAGAGTTCGTCTTCCCTGTCGTCGTGGACGGGGACACGACGATCGCTGCACAATTCGGCGTCAATGCATTCCCATTCTGGATGGTGACAGACGGCGATGGAACTGTGCTGTTCCGAGCCGCCGGTGCTCTGGGAATAGACGCCATCGAGCAGCTCTTCGTCCAACTCGAGGAATTCAACGCCTAACGGTGCCTGAGTCACTGGGCGTCTACCGTCTGTGCGACTGTGCTCTGTCCATCTCGCGTTTCTGCTGACGCTTGACGATATCGCGCCGTTTGTCGCGGGTGTTCTTGCCCTTGGCCAAGCCAAGCTCAACCTTTGCCGTGCCGTTCTTGAAGTAGACCTGGAGCGGCACAAGGGTGAGGCTCTCCTCGTTGATGCGGCCGTTGAGTCGATCGATCTCGCGCCGATGCAGCAACAGCTTGCGGGGGCGCTCGGGGTCATGGCCGCCTGCCTCGGCGAACTTGTAGGGAGCGATGTGGGCTTTCTCGAGCCACACCTCACCTCCACGGATCGACGCGTACGAGTCCTTGAGCTGGATCTGAGCATCGCGCAACGACTTCACCTCGGACCCGAGCAGCACGATGCCAACTTCGAAGCTGTCGAGGATTTCATAGTTGTATCGCGCCTTGCGATTCGTGGCGACGACCTTGTGACCGGACATGCCGGCGAGGCTAGCGATTCGCCTACATGTACTTGGCAGGGTTCTTCGCCACGCCGTTGATCCGGACCTCGAAATGCAGATGCGGGCCGGTGGAGAGACCAGTAGATCCGATGAAACCGATGGTCTGTCCGGCCTTCACCTTGTCGCCGACGGATGCTCCCAGCTTCGACTGGTGTGCGTAGAGGGTCACCATGCCTCCGCCGTGGTCGATCATGATCGTGTTGCCAAAACCACCCTTCACGCCAGCCAGAATCACTTTTCCTGGTGCGACAGCACGAATCGGATCACCTTGAGCAGCGTTCATATCAACACCGTTGTGCATTCTCGATGTGCCGAGAATCGGATGCACCCTCTCACCGTATGGGGACGAGATGGCACCGGGGACCGGTCGTAGCAAACGACCCGGTTTTGTCCCTGTCGGTTTCGCTGCGGACCTGATCTTCGACCTGATCGACGATTCCTCACGCTCGAGGGCTCTGATCTCGCCTCGAAAATCATTGATCTCGGCCTTCACAAGCGCAAGAAGCTCCTCCTGGCGCTCATATTCTGCAATGAGCTCGGACTGCTTCTCCTTGAGTTCCCGCTCGGTTGCCGCGATCTGCGTTGCGGTGGCCTCGAGTGCCTCAACTTCAGTGACAATGGTCTCTTCGACGGCTTGTGCCTTCGCTTCCTCAACCTCCTGGGCGGCAACCACTTTGGCGTAACGTTCTGCCGCTCCGGAGCGATGCTCCGTGAGGACATTGAGGTACGCGACCCCCACGGACACTTCTGTGACAGCGGATGCCGAGAACGCGATCGATGGCTGGGCCGTGCCACCACTCATATACGCCTCAAGCAGCGAAGCTTTCGCGTCTTCCAACGCGTCATCACGGTCGCCCCGGATGATCTTCAGGCTCGCAAAGCGTTCCGCAAGTTCGGACCGCACTTCGCCAAGAGCGGAAGATCGCTCCTCATGGGTCTTTGTGATGCGCGTGAGCTTCGCTGTTGCGCTTGCAACCTGGGCTTCCACCTCGTCAAGCTTTCCGCCTGCTGCCTTCAGGTCCCTGGCGATCTGGGACCGGTCCGCGGCGATGTCATCGATCTGAGCAGCGAGGGCAAGGATCGATTGACGGACCTCCTTCAGGTCCTCGTTGAGGGTCCCGCCGGCGGCAGGGCCCGCGAGAGATCCAACCAGGAGGAGGACGAGCGCGAGGAGGAGGGCGCGTCGAATCACGGGCGCAGGGTGCGGTGGACTACGAGGCTCAATGAGCTGCCGAGAAGACCGGCAGCAACACCGAACAACAAGACCAGCGCGCCCTGCCGAATGATGAAATCGTTCTGGATCGCAAGATTGATCCAATCGGGAAGTTCTGAGAGTCGATCCACAGCCAACTGCTGTGCAACAATGATGAAGGTGACCGCGAGCGCGCCACCAATGAGCCCTTCTAGTGCCCCTTCGATGAGGAAAGGCGTTCGTACGAACCAATTGCTCGCACCAACGAGTCTCATTATCTCGATCTCCTCGCGGCGAGCATAGATCGCCATGTGGATGGTGTTGGCTATTAACGCCACGGCAGCGACGCCGAGCGCGACAGCAAGAAGCCAGAACATGATCTGAAGACCATCGCGTAGTGCGATCATGGCGTCGATCGCGTCGCCGGCAGACTCAACCTTGTCAACTCCAGGAGTCGACTCGAGGCGGATGACAATCAGGTCGTAGTCCTCCGGGTCGAGCGGTTGGACTCGAAGCGATGCGGGGAGAAGATCGGGGTTCTCCTC
>JAMBLH010000027.1 GCA_023336875.1 Actinomycetes bacterium | reverse complement strand
TCGGCTCTCTTCGAGGCGAGCACGATGTCTGCCACTTCGCTGAGGGCCAGCGCATTCGTGAGGAATTCTCCTGAGAAGTAATCAATATCGAAGTTGGCAACCCATTGCGTGTCTGCCCGGAGGAATCCATCACGCATCGCGGCGCCGTAGTCCGGTGTCGGAAGCTCGAGTACATCAAGATTCGAGTAGGTCGACATGGCTTTTCGTACAAGGTCAGCCGTTGCATCGGTTGAGCCGTTCTCTGCAATCACAACAGTGACGTCAGCGTCGACCGTCGCGAGCTCTTCGAACAATCGGGGCAGCGCTTCGGGGAGAAACGCTGCCTCATTGTGCACGGGGATGACCACCGTGACGGTGGGGAGAGTCGAGTTGGCCATGAAGCGGCAAGTGTAGGAAGCGGCTGGAGTTTCGAACAGGTGCCCGATCTGGCATAGAATCGTTGCCCATGGACCTCTCAAACATCATCAAGGCCTACGACGTTCGTGGCATCTTTCCTGACGAGCTGGATGAGGAGATCACTACGCGCATCGGCGCTGCATTCGCGGCTTTCGTCGATGCGGACGAAGTGCTCCTCGGCACTGACTGCAGGGTGTCATCGCCCGCTCTTCGCGAGGCTTTGATCGACGGGATCACAAGCCAGGGGGTCGGCGTGCGCCTAATTGGCGAGATTCCAACCGACATGCTCTATTACGCATCAGGAGCTCTCTCGCTTCCCGGTGTCGTCATCACCGCCTCACATAATCCGGCGCAGTACAACGGCCTGAAATTCTGTCAACCCGGAGCCGCTCCGATTGGCGCAGACACCGGTCTTCAGGACATCAGACGTATGGCAGAGGCTGGCTTGGCTCGCGGGGATGAGACCGGTTTGGTTGTTTCTCAAGATGTTGTCGGTGGTTATCTCGATCACGTGATTGCCACCACAGGTGCTTCAGGCATCGCTGGCCTCACGGTTGTTGCTGATGGTGGGAACGGTATGGCTGGAGTCGTGTTGCCCCAGGTCTTCGACCGCATTGATGCGGAACTGATCGGTCTGTACCTGGAGCCTGACGGCACATTCCCGAATCACCCCGCCGATCCGCTGCGGCCGGAGAACCTCGTCGACCTGGTCGCCCTGGTCAACGAAACAAAGCCTGATCTCGGAGTCGCCTTCGACGGCGACGCCGACCGGGCATTCTTCATCGATGACAAGAGCGTTCCACTCCCAGGTTCAACGACCACTGCCATCATCGCCGACTGGTTTCTCGCCCAACATCCCGGCAGCGCCGTGGTGCACAACCTGATCTGTTCGAGGGCCGTTGCAGAGACCGTCGAAGCTGCGGGTGGCCTCCCTATACGGACGAAGGTTGGACATTCCTACATAAAGCAGGTGATGGCAGAGTCGGGGGCGATCTTCGGTGGGGAGCACTCAGGCCACTACTACTTCAGGGACAACTACAGAGCGGACTCAGGGATCATGGCGATGCTCGTGCTGCTCAGAGTGTTGACGGACGCAAGGATTCCCTTATCGGAGCTCAGACAGCGATACGAGCCATACTCCCAATCCGGTGAGATCAACTTCGATGTCGTCGACAAGGCAGCAGCTGATGCCGCTGTCGAGCGGGCGTTTGAGAACTACTCACTCGATCGACTTGACGGACTCACGGTCGACCTCGGTGATAGATGGTTCAACCTTCGAGCGTCGAACACCGAACCTGTCCTCCGTCTCAACGTCGAGGGTCCCGACCAGGAGGCAGTCGATGATCTCGTCGACCAGGTGGCAGGGATCATCAAGGAGGAATCGTGACGGATGACACACTGATCTCACCGGAACTGCTTGCAATCATGCAGTGTCCCCTCTGCACAGGTGCACTCGCTGAACAGAAGGAACCCCCTGCGCTCGTATGCCAGAAGTGCGCCCACGTCTACCCCGTCGTCGACGGAATCCCCAACATGATCGTCGAC
>JAMBLH010000026.1 GCA_023336875.1 Actinomycetes bacterium | reverse complement strand
GTCAGAGCGCCTGGCCGGGAGGACGTCCAGTAAAGGACGCACGCATCTACCGTCTACGGTCTATTGTCTACGCTCTTATGGAGTCTCTCATGCGCTCTCGCTACATCCTCGTTCTCGCTCTTGCGTTGGGGATTCTTGTCGCTGCGTGCAGCGGTGGTGCGGACGCGACGAGCGAGACAGTTCCCACCACCCAACCGGAAGGATTCGTTGTGCAGGATGGCGATCTTGTGGAGGTGCACTACATCGGGACTCTCGATGATGGTTCCGAGTTCGACTCGTCACGGTCTACAGATCGTGGCCCGTTCTCATTCACCGTCGGCACGGGTCAGGTCATAGGCGGTTTCGACGACGCAGTTCGTGGAGGGAAGGTCGGCGATGTCCGAACCGTGCACATCGAACCGGCGAACGCGTACGGGGAGTGGAGCGAGGACAATGTTGTCGAATTTCCCCTTGACCCGGAGCAGGACGACATCAAGGCCGGTGACGAGGTCATGCTCACGAGTGGCCAGCCAGCGGTTGTGCTTGAGGTGACGGACCAGATCGTGAGAATCGATGCCAACCATTCATTGGCAGGCAAGGCGCTCACGTTCGAGATAGAGATCCTTGCCGTTACCCGCTCGTAGCGGTCAGGGCACCCTCCCAGATCGCTTGGAACGTCTCTGAGGTCCGGGCGAGTTCGCTTGCCTTCCCAACGGCTACCACACGGCCGCGGTCCATCACGATCACCCGATCGGCTCGCGAAAGAGCTGCATGTCGATGTGACACTACGAGCGCGGCAACATCCGATCTTGCCTCGAACAGTCGCTGCCATAGCAGTTGCTCCGTCTCGACGTCGAGAGAGGACGACACATCGTCAAGGATCAGCAGCTGCGGCGTGCGTGCAAACATACGGGCGGCGGCCGATCGTTGTACCTGTCCACCTGATAGACGGACACCTCGAGGTCCGATCAATGTTCCGAGGCCCTCTGGCATCCTCTCGACATCGGTACGCATCGTCGCGATGTGAAGGGACTCATCCAATTGACCTTCGCCCACACTCGCGCCAAGCACGAGGTTGTCCTCCAGGGACATCGAGAACAGCCTCGGTACCTGGGACGTGTACGCCACACGCGGTGGTACGAGGTAAGCCGACGGGTCGTCAACTTCCTCCCCGTTCCAGGTAATCGTGCCTTGTTCAGCGGGTAGCAGGCCAAGGATGGTTCGGATCAACGTTGTCTTACCCGACCCGATTCGACCGGTCACGACAACGAACTCTCCGTTCGAAACGGTGAGGTCAATGTCATCGATCCCGTTCGCCGAATCCCCGTAGTGGTAACTGAGCATGTTGGTCGAGAGCGTCTCGAATGGTGGCGGAGTATCAAGAACCTTGGGCCTCCGATCGACAAATCCGTCAAGACCGAGATCGGTGTCCTCAATGATGCGGTCCCACGGCTCTCCGGAGAGAGCTGCTGTGAGCCGCTCAGCACTGACACGACCTTGCTTCGCCCGAGCAATGAACACGCCGTAGAAGTATGACGCCTCGCTCACATGGTGGAGAAGAAACACGAAGAGAGCGAACTCTCCCAACGAGATACCGGCACTACCGGTTGCTGCAAGTCGTCCGGCCGCAAGCAGCAGAATGAGCCCGGTGCCGATGTTCACCGTGTTGCGGAAGACGGCCTCCATCACTGCCATCAGGGTTCGATCCCTGACCATCATCGATCTCCGAGTTTCGTTCATCTCGGCGAATCTCGCGAGCATGTCTGATTCGGCACCAGCGACCTTCACCGACTGGGCCGCGGCGAACGTCTCTCCGAGGAATCCGGTGATCGCTTCCGTCGCGTCCCGAGCCTGTTGTCGGTACCGCCTTACCAACCCTCCGGTTCTGTTCGATACGACGCCAACGATGATGATGGGAACAGCGATCACAACAGTGATCAACGGGTCGATCGTCCACAGGATGAACAGCGATATCGAGCCACCAACCAGCGCGCCGATGAAATCGACGAAGAGATCGAATGGCTCCACAACATGCTCGATATCGTCACGGAACCGGCTCACCACCTCTCCTGGTGCCTCATCCAGGCCTTCAGCCCCTGGCAGCTCATAGATTCTGATCAGGAGGTTCCTGCGCATGGTGGCCGACGCCCGAAAGAGGAGAGATGCGTGGTTGCGCATGGCGAGGAAGATGAACACAGCCCTGACCAGCGCGTAGACGAGCATGGCTGTTACCACGTACGTCAATGTGGTGACGGTCATGCCGTCGGCAAGCGCGTCGAAGTACACGGCTGCGATCAACCCAACGAGAATCGGAAGCGTCCAGACCGAAACCCACAGGAACAACGCAGCGGCGTACCGAACGGGTTGCGTGCGGATCATCCCGAATAGGATCCTACGAAACGACGGCGTCACCTGATGCTTCATGCGAGTGCCTCTTCCATCCCCGCCGCGAGCAACTGTGAGAACCTCGACTCCGGGTTGTTCTGCAACGACGTTCGCTCGCCGAATTCGATGACGCGGCCGTTGTCCAGGATGATGATGTCATCTGCCCGCGCGACGGTGTCGAGTCGATGGGCAATCAATATCGCAGTTCTTCCCTCGAGCAGATGGTCGACGGCCCTTTCAATCAGCGCCTCAGTGGCTGGGTCAAGCCGCGACGATGCCTCATCAAGCACGACCACACCAGGGTTGCGCAGGAAGACGCGGGTGAAGGCGAGCAGCTGGGCCTGGCCGGCGGAGAGGCCACCGCTTCCCGACTGGAGCATCGTGTCGAGGCCCTCAGGGAGTGAGGCAAGCCACTCGTCGAGCTCGAGTCGATGGATCACATCGAGGAGCGTTGCATCGCTCACCGCGCTGTCGAAGAAGGTCAGGTTGTCGCGGATCGTGGCTCTGAACAGTTGCACATCCTGGGTGACCATTGCGACCTTCCGTCGTAGTTCGACCATGTCAATGTCCCATGTCGCGAGCCCTCCGACACGCACTTCTCCCTCCTGGGGCTCATAGAGATGCGTTGCAAGCCGAGCAATCGTTGACTTGCCCGAGCCCGTGCGTCCAAGCAGTCCAACGACCCTGCCCGGCGCGATGTCGAATGAGACATCTTCGAGGACAAGGTCGTGACCCGCCTCATCGTCATAGGCGAAAGTGACATGGTCGAACCGAAGACGGAGCGGTCCATCGCCGAGGTGACCTTCGGCACGCTGGGAGAGAGCAGACTCGTGAGCGAACAGCGACTCGACACGCTCGATCGATGCGCCTGCCTTCTGTAGATCGATCAGTTCCTCTCTGATCTGTTCAATTGGGTTGTTCGCCATCTCAACGTACTGGAACACGAGATACACGGAACCGAGCGTGAGAGTTCCGATGCCGAAGAGCCACGCTCCTGCAACGTATACGACGGTGATGGACAGGAAATAGAGGGCCATCGATGCAATCCACATCATTGCCCAACCTGTCCATCCCCTGACGATCTGCGGCAGCCACTCACGTTGGATTGAATCGAATCGCGACAGCATGAAATCCGTCGCACCGCTGGACTCAATGTCCTCGGTTCCATCCACCTGTTCACCGATGAACCCGTACATCACCGCGCTCGATGCTCGAATGTCGCGATGCCATGGCACTGTGATTCCGTGGAGTCTGAAGAGACCGAGGAATGTGAGCGTGGTCAGCGCCGTGATGACGAAACCGACGATCCACGACTCAACCCAGATGAGAGTGAGGATTCCGACGAGAAGAACGCCGTTCCCGATCACTTTGATCATCATTGATGAGAAGAAGTTGGACAATGCAGTCACATCTCCATCGATTCGCTCGATGAGTTCGCCAGGACTGGTGCCCTTGTGGAAGCCCATGTCGAGGTGCAGCACATGGTCGGTCAGGTCCGTTCGGAGCTGGTTCGTTGCCGACCATCCGATTTGCTCAGCAAGAAATGTCGCCCATACAAAGAGCATCTGGTGCACCACGGCAACGGCCATGAACGCGATGGCGATCGGGATGAGATCTGACGCGGGTTTCCCTCCGGTTGCACCGTCGATGAATTGTTTGATCAGTTGCGGATTGACGAGCTGGAGGACAATCGCGACAAGCATGATGCCAGCAAGCAGCACCGCTTTCGGACGGTGCGGTTTGAGGTATCCGGAGAAAAGCCTGAAGTATGCTCGAACGGGAATCATCTGGTGTCCTTGGAAGTCGAAGGTCAAGACAGGGCGTCACGGCGAACCGTCACTTGCGGTGGTCTCGACGCTTGGGAAGGAGCTGGGGTTACAGCGTGTTCGGGCGCGTGAGAGCCGGTGATGATGGTTGCGGCGAAGACTGCCTTCTCATCGACCCTCCTTGATCGCTAGCCCGGTCCCTCAGGTATGACAACAGGGAACCAGAGGACGACATGGTTGCCTGCGGCGAAGCCGATGTCAAGCCCTTCTTCTTCGAGAGTTCCGCATCAGGAGAGGAGGTGAACGACGAGGAGCGAACTGAGCATCGCTACCGAGTTGGTACCAATGTGAGCCAGAACTGAAGCATATGTGCTGTTCGCCACGAGTCGAAGCCAGAGGAACCCGAGCCCTGCAATCGCTGTACCGGCAATCGATCCAACCACGGCAACCGTGACTCCGATCGCGCCGGTGAAGATGTCGCCGCCGGGGTTGGTTTCGAGAGTCTGAAGTGTGGGGAGCACGTGCCAGAGTCCAAACAAAAGCGACGTCACGACGCCAGCGACCAGCGGAGACCGTCGCCGAACGAGCATCCCGAAGACGATGCCTCTGAAGAGAACCTCTTCGTACAACGCCGTGGCAAAGGGGATGCGGATAAAGGCCTGGAAGAGCACCCAGGCGACTGAGTTGTCGATGATTCGCTCGTCGCGAAACAGTTCACGAGTTGCAGGTATCGCAATCGCGATCGCCATACCAACGGCGATGACCCCAACCACGGCACCTCCGACCACTACACCGCGTTTGGCGCGATCGGGGCGGAGGCCCATCGATGTCCAGGTAGTTCCCGCACGTCGCGCGATGAGGATCGCGACCGCCAGCACACCCAGATTGAAGGGGATGTCCCATGACGCGTCGAGTACCTCGTTGGCGATGATGTTCGCATATCCAGCCAGGGCGAGGATGGCGACGAGGTGGAAGACGTGTGCCTCGTGGGGCCGTGGCGGTTTCTTGAGCCAGTTGGAAGGGCGCCACATCTGGTCCCACTCAGCAAGGGACCACGACCACGCCTGGTCCCTTCCTGTTGATCTGAGGTCGTCGCCCATGGGGTGGACGGTAGACGGAATTCGCGTGAAACCGGCAGAAACCTCCGAGCGACTCCTCCGGCGGTTTACGGTCCGCCGTCGACCGTCTACGCTTGTCTTATGCCGATTCTCCATGGGTTCAAACAGAAGGTGCTTGACCTCGGAAGAGGCGAAGCCAAGACGAAGGCCCGTCCATTGACGGAGGGCGACGAGACGCTTGATCGGTCCGCTGCCGGACTCGACAGGCGCGACTCAGAACGATCGGTCCTGTTCTGGCTTCTCTCCGACAGGGCCCTCTTTTATGTCGTCGGTGACGACGTGGGAGACCACACCTACCGGATCCCCTACGAAGCCTTGAGTGACGTGAGCCTCGACTACGACGAGAACGAGGAGTTCCTACCGTGGTACATGCGAATCTCGGTCTCGTCCGAGGGGGCGGGTGCCATCACTCGCCTCGAGCCTGGTGCAATCCCCGGCCAGCCACTTGGTGTACTGCCGCCGGTGGCTATCGATGGTACGGAGAGAGCGCGTTTGGCGCGTGGAGAGATCGTTCCCCTCTCGGGATTCGGAACCTGTCCGAAGCGGTTCAGGAGTGCTCTTGAGCGCCGGATGGAGCTTGCGCGCGTCCCCCTCTCGATCACCGGTGCCGAATCAGCCGATCGCAGTAGTCGCGCCGCGAGGCGGAAGGTCGCGAAGAGTTAGGCGTTACTCAAGCGTCTCGATGTCATGCCCACCGCAGGTTCGGCACCGCATGTGGAGGATGTCGGTCGCCTTTTCCTGCTGCATTTGGCTGCCGCACTCCTTACAGAAGTTCGCGCTGCGGTAGTGCGTGGTTCCACATGCAGGGCAATCCGACCAGTCGGTCGTTCCTGCATCTATGCCTTCCTCGTCTTCTACGGATTCCTCGTCGACGGAGGGCGGCGGCGTGTAGGACCAGAACGAGTCCTCCTCATCGTCGACCGCATCGGGAGCAAACGGAGGGTCTGCTTGGGAGGCGGGAGAGATCGCTCTGGCGTGGGTGGTCTCTGGGATGGCGCTTCCGTGGGCATCGAGTGTGAACAGCGCAATGCCTTGTGTTTCAGCAATGGACAGCGCACCTGGTGAGAACCCCGAGGGCGAGAACAGAAGCAGTTTCTTGCCCGCGTCAGCGGCGCGGAGCAATGCAAGGACCGATGACTGTTCGACGGGTCCTTCACTTGACCTAACTCGCACAAATGCGCTCTCTGTATGCAACTCGACGGACCCATGCGCGGGTTCTGAGATGTCGACGGGTGGGTCACCGGCATGGTCGAGCCACAGGTAGGTTGCTTGGTATGCCTGATCGAGCGTGAGTTGGCTGCTTCGTGAATTCCCCATATCGATGTAACACTAGCGCTGTGTCAGGCAAGGTTCGGGTTGCCCGACACCTCCACCATCTGGCTACACCGTTCGTTCGAAAGGGGTCGAATGATGCCAATCGGCGAGGAGCGTTCGCAGCGCAGCGACGAATGCAAGCGGCTGGTCGAGCATCAGATGATGATGTGCCTCGGGAATCTCGACCACGGGCGAGATACGTCCCATCAGGTCATACATGTACTTGGCAGTGTCGGGAGGAACGACGACCGATTGTTCCCCTGTGAATAGTGCTACCCGGCAGCCGACCGAATTCAGTTGGTCCCGCAGAGCAACGAGTGTTCCGTCGAAGATGTTCGGATCGAATTTCCAGGTCCATCCTTCAGGAGTCTCGCGTACAGATGTGCCAGCGATGTAATCGATGATGTAGTCGTTCTGGCTCGGCTGGCGAGGCACCAGCGCGAAGTGTGAGACGGCTTGTTCCTTTGTGTCGTACACGCCGGGCGTCTTGAATGCGTGGCCCGAGCGGCCCTCTTCGGATTCTGGGGATGGTCGTCTCACTGGGGCGTCGACGATTACCGCGCCAGCGAGTCTGTCTCCGAAGGTCGCAGCCGTTTGGATCGTGACCATTCCCCCAAGACTGTGGCCAACGACGACAGGAGGACCAGGAAAACCGGCATCGTCTGAGACAGCCATGACCTCTCTCGCCCACATGTCATGGGAGTAGTCATCCCTGCGCCCGGAATCGCCCATTCCGGAGAGATGCAGGGCAACGGCGTGCCACTCGCTCGTGAATAGCGGGGCGATAAAGGACCACCAGTGGGCGTGACCAGCACCACCGTGGACGAACACGAGACCTGGCTTGCTTTTGTCACCCCATGAGAGATATCGGATAGTGGTGCCGTGGACGACTACTTCTCGCTCCTCTGGTTTGTCGGCCAATGCTGCATCGAACCATGCTGGCGGTTGGTTACTCACCGGTGCGAACGTCCTCCGAAAGAAGGAACCAACGAAGATCCTCGAATGATGCGGTGGCTTCGACAGGCGGCTGAGATGGACCGGTCGTGGGATCGATCGAATCAAAGAGTGCTCGCGCGTTGTCCAGATAACCAGCAAGCTCTGACTCCGGTACGTGAGCCGGGCGCTCGCTGTGCTGGAGCGATCCTTCCTCGTAGCTGATGTCGAAGAGAGAGAACGGGGCATCGCCTGTGCTGTCAACATGGATCCACTCGGCCGTTGTCACGTCAAATCGATACCACGGAAGGAGCTTCCAGCCGTGGGCTGCAACGAGGTTCACGGCCTCTGTGATGAACTCGAACACCGCGTCGGAGATGAAGTAGTTGAAGTTGACGCGGATCCATCCAGGTTTGATGCCTTCGCATCCGAGGCCGACCTCGTGGCTTATCTCGGCAGAGTGCTCGTCATCGATTCCCAGGAGCGCATGCCCATATGGACCAGCGCACGAACACCCTCCTCTTGACTGGATCCCAAAGAGATCGTTGAGCACGGCGACCACGAAGTTGTGATGGAGATACTGTCCTGCATGTTTCACCACGAACGACACGATCGAAAGCCTATCCGCATCAGGATTCCCGAGGATTTCGAGCGATGGGTTTGCCGACCAGGAGGTGATTGCTCGTCGAATGAAGCCCTC
>JAMBLH010000025.1 GCA_023336875.1 Actinomycetes bacterium | reverse complement strand
GATTCCCATCCCATTGAGATAGATCGCAAGGGACTTTGCATAGCCGCGACGCCATGCATCATCGGACATGAGTGAGCCATCGGTGTTGTACCAGGCGATATCGTCCCTGTCTGAACCGGTCACACTTCTACCCTCGAACCAACGTCTCCGCCTGAATACGGGGTGCTCGCGCCTGACTCGGATGAGCTCACGCGTGTAGGCCAACATATCTGAGTCCGCGCCTGTCCAGTCGTACCAGGAGATCTCGTTGTCCTGACAGTACGCGTTGTTATTGCCCTGCTGTGTTCGACCCATCTCGTCACCCCCAACGAGCATCGGCACGCCCTGGGAGAGCATGAGTGTGGTGAGCATCGCCCGCGCCCTGCGCGTCCGAAGCGCCGCGATCTCGTGATCGTCTGTCGGTCCTTCGACTCCGGAATTCCATGAGCGATTGTTGTTGGTGCCGTCCCGGTTGTCCTCTCCGTTGGCTTCATTGTGCTTCTTGTCATACGACACAAGATCGCGCAGCGTGAAGCCGTCGTGGGACGTGATAAAATTGATCGAGGCGACCGGACGTCTTCCTGCAAATCCATAGAGATCAGAACTCCCCGTGAATCTCCAGGCGAAATCGGCGAGCGTCCACTCGTTTCCGCGCCAATAGTCGCGGACACCGTCTCGATACTTATCGTTCCACTCGCTCCAGAGGGTTGGAAACTGACCAAGTTGATACCCGCTCGCTGTGGCATCCCAAGGTTCAGCGATCAGTTTCACGCTGCTGATCACAGGATCCTGATGTATCAGATCCAAGAACGCTGATGTCTGGCCAGTGGGAGAATCGCGCGTGAGGACCGGAGCCAGATCGAAGCGGAACCCATCGATGTGCATCTCCTGGACCCAGTAGCGAAGGCTGTCCATGATCAGCTTGAGCACTTGAGAATGCCCAACATTCAAGGAGTTGCCCGTTCCAGAGAGGTCCACATATCTGGCCTCATCATCTGGATCGAGTCGATAGTACGTGCGATTGTCAATGCCGCGAAACGACAGCAGTGGACCGAGAGGGCCACTCTCGCCTGTGTGGTTGTACACGACGTCGAGAATGACTTCGATCCCCGCAGCATGCATTGTCCTGACAAGCGACTTGAACTCGTTGACCTGCTCGCCTCGACTGCCGACGGATGAATAGGGGCCGTGCGGAGCGAAGAAGCCGATGGAGCTGTATCCCCAGTAGTTTGACAAGCCCCTCTCTGCCAACCCATGTTCGTCCACGAAGTGGTGGACAGGCAGCAGCTCCACAGCGGTGATACCCAACCCCACCAGATGGTCCACCACAGGTCTGCTGGCCATACCAGCGTATGTTCCACGAATCTCGGCTGGAACGTCGGGATGCATTTGCGAGATCCCCTTCACATGTGTCTCGTAGATGATCGACTCATACAGGGGGCGACGTTGCGGCGTGTCATCTCCCCAGTCGAACGATTCGTCCACCACGATCGAGCGCGGCATGAAAGGCGCGCTATCGCGATCGTCTCTCAGATCTGGACGTCCGACGCGATAGGGCAGGACCGCATCGGATTGTTCAACGACTCCGTCGATCGCCCTGCTGTAGGGATCGAGAAGGAGCTTGTCTGGATTGTGGAAGAGACCATTGTTTGGTGCCCACGGTCCATGGACACGGAATCCGTACCTATGTCCGGGATGTATGTCGGGAACGTACCCATGGTGGACGAAGCCAGTCACTTCAGGGAGCCTGAGCCGTGTCTCGTGTTCAAGGTCGTCGAAGAGACAGAGTTCAACATGTTCGGCATCCTCGGCATAGACCGCGAAGTTCGTGCCGGAACCTTCCCAGGTGGCACCCTGGCGATCAGACCTTCCTGGCCAGATCGGTGCAGTCAAGAGTTCGTATCGGGTCGATATAGCCGCGTGTCATATTCATCGACCATCCTCGCCGCGGATACGAAGGGACCGAGGGATTTCCAGTTGCTCCGGATCTTGTCGACCCAATCCGCGCTCGGCGTTGCGTCGCCCCCATAGAACAATGGGATGATTTCCTCGTCAAGGACTCGATGAAGAGACGCTGCCTCCTCATCATCGCGTACGTCCGGGTTCTCGGATTCTGAGGTCTCGATCTTCCATCCGTTCTCTCCGTCGTAGCACTCATCCCACCATCCATCGAGCACAGAGAAGTTGAGTCCGCCGTTGAGTGCTGCCTTCTCGCCGCTTGTTCCTGACGCCTCATTCGGGCGGATCGGGTTGTTCAGCCAGACGTCGCACCCGGAAACCAGCGCCCGCGCAACCGACATCTCGTAGTCCGGGATGAACACGAAACGGCCATTCGCTTCCGCCGAGCCAGCGAAGCTGACGACGCGGTGGAGGATTCCCTTCCCCGGCTCGTCAGCGGGGTGAGCTTTTCCTGCAAAAACGAACTGCACGGGACGTTCGTCATCGGCGAGAAGCGCTGTCAGGCGGTCCATGTCCTTGAGAAGCAGATCTGCCCGCTTGTAGGTTGCGAACCTGCGCGCGAATCCGATGGTGAGAGCACCCGGGTCAAGCCGGTGATGCGGACCAACGCGGTCGTTGATCGCGCCGATGAGAAACTCGCGTCCCTGATGGCGTACATCACGGATCCGCTGGTCATCGATGTCATCAACACCGGCCCAGGACTCATGGACCCCGGTTCCCCATCCGGTTCCCAGCGCTTCCTCGAGGACCTCCTGGAGCGGGTTGTATACCCATGTTTCGACGTGCACTCCGTTGGTGACTGAAGTGATCTCCGACCCACCGCGCACACCTGCGAACATCTCCCTGCTCACCGATCCGTGGAGTTTGGCCACACCATTGGCCCGACTCGATACATTGAGGCAGAACGCTGCCATGTTGAACGTGTCGTCCTCACCAGGCATGTGGGCCAGGTCGCATAGGTCATCTATCGAAACGCCGTATCTCTCCGCCCACACGCCAAGATATCTGTCCATCAGGTCTCGCGGGAACCGATCAATTCCTGCGGGAACCGGCGTATGAGTAGTGAAGACGATTCTCGGGCGGACCGCTTCGACTGCTTCGTCAAGTGTCAGTCCCTTGTTGATCTCCTCGCCAATCAACTCGAACGCGAGGAAACCCGCATGGCCCTCATTGAGATGGAACACGGATGGGTTGTAGCCAAGCTGGCGGAGCGCGCGGACTCCGCCGACTCCCATCAACAGTTCCTGCCTGATCCTGTGCTCGCGGTCACCGCTGTAGAGGCGATCTGAGACATGGCGGCCATCCTCATCATTGAGATCGAGGTCTGTATCCAGTAGATAGAGCTTCGTCCGGCCCACATCAGCTCTCCAGACTCGGGCCTTGACCACACGATCATCCATGATGATCTCGACAATGACCCCCATCTGCTCCAAACCAAGCGAGCGTGGATCGTGTCGTTCGTAGTGCTCACGTTGGTGCCCATCAGCTATCGACTGGTGGAAGAAGCCGTCTCGGTAGAAGAGCCCAACGGCGACAAGGGGAAGACCAAGGTCGCTCGAAGCCTTGAGATGGTCACCTGCAAGAACTCCCAACCCCCCTGAATACTGGGGAAGCGTCTCCGTGATACCGAACTCGGGAGAGAAGTAGGCGATTTGTGCATCGGGAAGGCGCTCAGGAACGGGTATCCGCTCAACTGCAGTTTCTGTCTGTTCAATGAAGCTCTCGTCCTCGAGATAGCGGTCGTAATCGGCGTCGGTGAACGCCAACACCCTCCGCCTGGGGTGGAGACTCTGTGTTGCCTCGGGGAATAGTGAGATGAGATATTGGGTGTGGCGGTCCCACGTCCACGAATAGTTGCTGGTAACTGCAATCAGTCCTGCTTCGAGTTCGGAGCGCGTTGTCGTATGGGTCAATCTGAATCCTTGGTACGAAGAACCCTCAATCCTAAACCAGCCCCAACCCCAGGGTTTGGGCGGGTTGATTTCAGGGTGGCGAGCAAGAAGGCGATTCTGGTGTCATCTGCGATTTCGTCGAGGGTGCGCGTGTATCTGATCCTCCAATTCGGGCGCTCCCAGTCCGTGCCGGGGACGTTCTGGCGTCGCTCCTCCATCAGAAGATCATCGAGACTGAATAGCGCCACGGCTGCGTCGGTACCTGCCATCCAGGCCATCAGGGCGTCGCGTGTCTCCACCGGCCCGTCTGTCCCGAACCGCTCCTGTATCCGGAGAATGCTGTTCGTCCGCCACTCGCGCTCATCGTGGGCACGCTGCTCATCGAATACACCCAGTTCGAGAAGATCCACGATGTCGTTCCCGTTCCACCATGCAGCGAAAGCGGGCGTATCGTGGCTTGTCAACGCCACAAGGTCGGCGAACCGAGGCTCCGTCTCTCCTTCGTCCGCCATCGCAATGCCGAGAAGCTCGTGCTCATCGAGCGCAGTGCGGATCTCAGGCGGAACTGTTCCAAGGTTCTCCCCCACGACTCCTGCCTGTGCGCGAACTGACTCGATGCAGATGATGGCAAATAGCTCGTCGGTGGGTTGCATGACGTAGGCACCGTGGGTCGCACCTGCACCATGAGGCACCCACCATGTCCGATGGATGCCCATGACATGGTCAATGCGCAGGAGTCCGGCTACCGAGAGCTGACGGCGAATCGCCTTGCGGAAGTTCAGATGCCCATCAACGCGTGCCCTTTCTGGGATGGTGGCAGGTAAGCCCCAATCCTGTCCTCCCACGAACAACGTGTCAGGTGGCGCGCCAAGGCTCGCCGGAGCGAACTGTTCAGGGGTATCCCATATGTCGTACCCGTCGGGGTGACATCCAATGGGCAGATCGAGGTAGAGGTACTGCCCTCGATCTCTGAGGCTCAGTGATAGCCCAGTGAGCTGGGTGTGCATCAGCCATTGCACAGTCTCGTGATATGCCACACGATCGGGAGGAGCTGCAACGGACACTGGCCACGCCCTCCAGTTCCGACCGGCCGCGTCGGTCATTGCCCTGAACGCGGCATATCGGCGCATCTCAGGTTCGGCGCGGAGAAACTCGTCGACCTCGGACCGCAACGCCGGCGTGGCCGAGACATGTTCTGAGTAGATGGCGAGACTCGATCTGATCTCATATCCAGCCGCTGCATAGTCCACCCACAGATGGTCGTTCTGGGATACGGGTTGTCCACCCTCCCATCCGGGAATCGCGCTGAAGTCGACGAAGATCTCATTCCAGGCCCTCCGCGACGCTGGCGAGTAGGGCGATGGCTGATCCGGAAATGCAGCGAGCAGCGGAAGGGTTCCGACAACTTCGATGTCAGCGTCGTCGCAAAAGTCAGCCAAGCCTTCCAAACATGCAACCGTTCCGATGCCAGCGTCCGGCTCTGTGCCCCGAAGGGAGTATGTGGGACCGATCAGTCCGCTGACATTTCGGGGCGCTGGATACGCCTTCTTGGGAGCGGAGAAGACATGAGACGTGTGCACGCCGTTGTTCAAGACAAGTGAGTGATACCCAACCGGCAATTCGGTTGGAACCGTCAGGACTCGATCTCCCACGTCAACCGCGACTTCGGAACCGTCCTCAAGTACCAGAATTGCGTCCTGGACGGGGAAGTCGATGGGTACGGCAGAAGGAATGCCATCCCACGCGACCAGCACCGGCTCGATTGTGGGGCGCGATTGAGCAATATCACGTGTTGTGTCATTGATCGCGTCCACTGAATCAAGTCGACGCCCTGTGAGAGCTGCAAGAACTGTACGAAGATCTTCTGATGACACCTGCTGCCGGTCATTCCAAGCATCCACCCACTCGGTAAGAACACCAGCCTGGCGTGCGAGTTCGGCGATCGCTCGAGATTGTTTGGCTTCGGTCACCACGCCATTATCGCGCCGCAGCGGCGCGCAACAACAATACATTGTCAGCCCTCCGCCCCGGTCCGTATGCTGCGTGTGGGAGGGCCGATGCCGATCATTCTTGAGCGCGAAACTGAGCTTGCGATATTCGCCGAACTGCTCGACGGAATTGGTCCAACCGGCGGACGAGTCGTGTTGGTGCGCGGTGAAGCTGGGATCGGCAAAAGCACGCTCATCGATCGCGCGCTGAGCGAGGCCACCGCTCATGCACACACTCTTCTCGGCGCGTGTGATGATCTACTCACCCCCCAACCCTTCGGACCGATCTGGGACATCGCTCGCGATGAGGCCTCACTCCTTCAACCGCTCGCCGACGGGGACCGCAGGGCAGTCATGGAGGCAGTGCTTGACCTGTTGATGCGTTCACTGCGTCCAACCGTGCTCGTCCTCGAGGACACTCAATGGGCGGATGAAGCAACGCTTGATCTGATCAAGTTCCTCGGCCGGAGAATCGCGCGCACGAATGGGCTACTAATTCTCACCTATCGTGACGTCGAGGTCGATTCGGAGCATCCGCTTCGCCAGGTGATCGGTGACCTTCCCCCCGGGAATCTCATTCGCATGCCGCTCAACCATCTCTCGGCTGACGCGATCGCATCGATGGTCGATGAGGGCTCCTTCGATATCGATGAAGTGCTCAGACTCACCGACGGCAACCCTCTCTTCGTCACCGAGGTTCTGGCATCAGGAGTTGAAGCCGTACCCGCATCTGTGCAGGATGCGGTACTCACAAGAGTTCGCAAACTCACGCCCGAGGCCCGCCATGTCCTTGAGCTTGTATCGGTTGTGCCTGGCGAAACCGAGCGCCGGCTCGTCGATGCAATTGCATCGCCAACAGAGGATGCCCTCACCGAGGGTCTGCGACAGGGCCTGCTCGTCACGGACGTCACAACGCTTT
>JAMBLH010000024.1 GCA_023336875.1 Actinomycetes bacterium | reverse complement strand
GGAATAGCGATGCTTGCCCCTGAAATGTCCGAGGAGTACAAGGTGAACGCGGTGATCGCGTCCCAGGCTGCGCGTTTCATCTCTGCGGCGAATGGCGACTGGTCGAATGCCCATCTCGGATACGGTGTTCTCGGGTTCGGGTACGGCATCTATGACACCGCACGCCTGGCGGCACGGGATGCAAGTGTTGTTGCCGAAGCCTCGGTCGCAGCGATTATCGATGAGACAGTTGGCTCTGATCTGGCACGGGCCCAAGTTCCAGGCTTGTGGATCGGCTCGCGGTCCGACTCCTCGGTGGACGTCGACTCGGCCGTTGGGCAGAGCGAGTCCCTGCCGAGAACGATGTTCGTGGTGTATCCCGATGCCGAAGAGGGATTCTGGAACGATGATGCTGATGGCTTCGACGAGAAAGCCGCGACCGATACCGTCGACCGATTGATCGCGTTCTTCGGGCGCGAGCTGCCGCAAAGGTCTTGATATGGTGCGGTCCGTAGTTTCTGGAGGAGCGGGTTTCATAGGGTCGAATCTGGTGGATCGTCTCGTCGACGATGGTCACGAGGTCTTCGTGATCGATGACCTGAGCTCAGGATCGCTGGCGAATCTGACAGATGCCAGACGGCGGGGGTCCGTGGTCCTCCACCAGATAGATGTTGCGTCTCCAGAAGTTGTTGACCTGGTGCGATCGTTCCAGCCGAACAACGTATTTCACCTCGCGGCGCAGATCGATGTGCGCCGTTCCGTCGCAGATCCCGTCTATGACGCGAAGATCAACGTTCTGGGCACGATCAACATGCTCGAAGCTGCCAGGCACGGAAACGCGGATCGTTTCGTCTTCTCCAGCTCGGGTGGTGCCACGTTCGGCGACACCTTCAATATCCCCACGCCCGAAACCCAGAAGCGGAAACCGGCGTCACCCTATGGCGTGTCGAAGCTCGTTGTCGACGAGTACTTCCGTTACTACCACGACACCTTCGACCTCGACTTCATGTCCCTTGGTTTCGCGAACGTGTATGGGCCGAGGCAGGACCCACATGGCGAGGCAGGTGTTGTGGCGATCTTCATCGGTGACCTGCTCGGAGGTCGAACTCCTACGATATTCGGAGACGGCAACCAGACCAGGGACTTCGTGTACGTTGAAGACGTTGCCGACGCCCTCGTACGAGGAGCTCGTGTTGGAGGCTCCAGGTATCTCAACATCGGTACAGGCGTCGAGACCTCCGTTGCGCGGCTCTATGAATACATCGTCGAATCGACTGGCGCAGACATCGCGCCGATCATGGCTGCGGCCAAACGCGGAGAACAACTTCGATCGTGTCTCGATGCTTCGGCTGCTCAGGAGCATCTCGGGTGGGAGGCATGGACGTCGCTGGCAGAGGGTATCGACGAGACCGTTGCGTGGTTCAGAGGCATCGAGGCCTGAAAGCCTCAGAGTTCATCGATGGTCCTCGGCCAATCGTCCTTGAGCAAGCGGCTCAGTGATCTGTCGGCGAGGATCCGGCCACCGGTCTGGCATCCTGGGCAGTAGTTCGTTTCTCTTCCTGCCGCCACGATTCTCTGTATTGGCGCGCCACACACGCGACAGTCCTCACCAAATTTGCCGTGGACGGCCATGTCAGGATGAAACGCGGTCACCTTCTCCGGGAATCCTTCACCAGTCTCTGTGATCCGCAGCGTTGTCCACTCGGACAGGATCGATTGTGACGCTTCGAAGAGCGTCCCGACTTCGTCATCCGAGAGGTTCGCATTCATCTGTGTCGGGGAGAGCCGTGCGCGAAACAGGATCTCATCCGCAAACGCACCGCCGATCCCCGAGAGGTACCGTGCGTCCGTCAATGCACGCTTCAACGTGTGACGGTTCGTCTGGAACGCAGCGGCGAACTCAGCGCGAGAGGCATCTGCGATCTCGATGCCGCCGGGATCGATGGAGTCGAGATCCTTGTCGCGCAGAACGGACATCGATGCTCTTCGCCTGGTTCCCGCCTCTGTGAGGAGAAGCGAACCTGTCGAGAAGTCCATGGACATGAGTCCACCACGCTTAGGAATTGGTTTCGGTTCGTCGCTCCACCTGAAACGGCCGGCGACCATCAGATGGATCACGCAATGAAGCCCGTCAGAGCAGTCGATCGAGACCCGCTTCCCGATCCGGTGTACGCCTGCGACTGTCTGGCCAACGAGAGCCTCAAAGGGCGGGTCATACGTCTTGAGAAGGGAGAAGCTCGAAACTCGAACGTCTTCGATCGTCGCTTCGACGATTCTTGGCCGGAGGGCGTGGAGATAGGCTTCGATCTCGGGGAGTTCGGGCATCAGCGGAAGAGATCCTCCTCGGGAGGTCGGATCAGATCGGCGATTCGGCCCGACCCTTCGAGACTGAGTCCACGAACGACCGCGGCGGGAATCTGAGATGCCTTCCCCATGACGAGATCCGCGGCGGCGGCGATCTCGTCGACGATCGCGATCTCCGTCACGTTGAGTTCATTGCCGTGGGCGTCCCGTGTTCCAACCAGGTCGATGATCGATGGAAGGCCAGACACGCCGATCGCCACGTCGACAAGTCCGCGGCGCCATGGCCTTCCGAAGGTGTCGGTGATAACGACTCCAATCGATGTGCTAGTTGCACGCTCAATGAGATTGCGAAGGCGATGTGCACTTCGATCGGGGTCTACCGGGAGCAGCAGAGCAAACCCTTCGGCGACATTCGACCTGTCCACTGCCGCGTTCGCACATATGAATCCGTGCTTGGTGCGCGCGATCACAAGGTCGCCTCTGCGTCGGATGATCTCCACCGCTTCATCTTGGACAAGAGCACGGTAGGTGTCCTCATCAGGGATCGCCACGATGCGACCCTCCTGTTTGGAGACCACCTTGTGGGTGACAACGACGATGTCCTTGTCCTCGAGACTCCAACCGTCCATCGCAATCGCCTCGACGATCAGGCTGGCGAGGTCGTCTCCTTCTTGTATCTCGGCCAAGCCCACAACGGGTCTGATCTCGAGAACCGTCATGCGATTACCGTTTCGATGATCTGCGCGGCAAATGTTGCGCCTTCATCCGATCCCGAAAGTAGCGTGTCGCTCGCGTGGATCGCGACGTCGAACTCTGGGCCGAGCGCGATGTCGGGAGCATCGGCACTGTCGATGAACAGATGGTCGATGAACCCGCGATACGCCTCGAGAATGCCTCTTGTCCCAGCGGCCAGTCCAACACCGGACATCACCTCCGCTGCGGGGCCCTTGAGCGCTGCACCTGAGAACAGGGGGCTCACCGCGACTCGGCGAGGATGCTGGCGGACCGCAGCATCGATTTCGCCCACCGCCAGTATCGGCCAGATAGATAGAGGTGGATTCGACGGAGCGACCATGAGCGTGTCACACGACTGGATCGCTGCCACCACCCCCGGCGCGGCCGTGGCCTCATGTGCGCCGTGATATGCCACTGCGTGCACGGCGTCGGCGTGGGATCGGTCGACGAAATACTCCTGAAACCCCAGCCACTCGCCGCCTTCGATCTGCACGAACGTGCGCAGGAAGTCGTTGGAGGACGGCAGGATCGTTACGTCATCAAGTCCAAGGCCAAGCTGCAGCGCCGCCGTGACGTCGGAAAGTGGCATGCCGTCTTCGAGCATCTCAGTCCGGGCCAGACATAGGGCAAGATCCTTGTCGCCCAGGGTGAAGGTCGTGTCGAACCCCATGACGGCAAGGGATTCCATGGCTTTTCGAGTGTCATCCGCCCGGCCCCAGCCGTCCGGGCCGACGACCCCAGCCAACGTGTAGAGCACCGTGTCAGGGTCGGCAGCCACATAAACGCCGTATCGTTTGGTGTCGTCACCGACGTTCACGACGACGGTGAGATGGCCAGGATCAAGCACATGACGCAAGGCACGTGCCATTCTGGCTCCGCCGACCCCGCCAGCGAGCAGGGTTACGCGATGATTGCTGTATCTTCGAATTGGCTCCAGAATGCACTCCACATGTCCATGACGCAAACATTGAGGGCAAGCGTCGCTGCGATCGTCATAGCTGACGGTTCCGGCAGGCTTGAAGCCACAACCACCGCCATCAGTGAGCAAGTGTACGAGCTCGCGGGCACCGTTGTTGTGGGCGATGCATCGGCACTTGGCACATTCGACGAGACCGTGGTCACGGCTGTGCGTCCAGATCTTGCGGACGCGATCGAGACCGTGAGCGCCACTGCGGAGTACCTCTGGATACTGACAGAGGGTGCTGCTCCGCTGCCGGACGCGCTCAAGGCGGCTGTGGCAGACGCTGATCGGACGGAAGCTGGCCTCGTTGGTTCGAAGATTATCGGAGCCGATGATGCGCTGATCTCTGTTGGCGTCGTGACTGATGCCTTCGGCGTGTCCTACTCGGGACTCGACAGCTCTGAAGTCGATCAGGGCCAATATGACGTGGTCAGGGATGTTGCGGCAGTATCGGGAAGGGCGCTGCTCATACGGCGCGACATGCTGGCCGGCCTCGGAGGTATCGATCCGATCATGGCCCCCCAGGCTGCTGCGATAGACATTGCCCAGCGGGCGCGGCTCAAGGGGGCGAGGATCGTAGTCAGCCCAGCTTCTGAGGTTCGCTATGACGTGGACACGCGACACGATGTCCGGTGGCGGGAGGAGGCGAGCCGCATCAGGGCGATGTTGAAGGTGTACAGCCCGCTGACACTCCTGTGGGCGGTCCCGCTTGATTTCCTTTTGGGACTGATCGAAGTCGTCGTGTCGATCTTCCTTGGCAAGTGGTATGGGTTCGACTTTGTGAAGGCTTGGACGTGGAATCTCTTCCATCTGCCGAGCACGATCAAGGCGCGACATGTGGCGCGATCCGGTCGTGTCGCGGGCGATGCTGAACTGTTCAGATACCAACGCAGGGGGAGTGTCAAGATCGTTCAGATGTCGAGCGCATCGTCAAAGGCTCTGCGTTCGCGCCTCCCGGGAGATGATCGCTTCAATGTGGATGTCATCGGCGAAGAGATCCGTCAACCGGCCTTCGTAATCGGAGTACTCGCCGTCATGTTCGTGCTCGTTGCGTCGCGCAACCTGTGGTCGGACGGATTCCCCGCAGTTGGCTACACGCTGCCGTTTCCCGCGGTAGGTGGCGATGCGCTGTCGGCCTACGCAGGGGGCTGGAACCCAGCAGGTCTGGGCAGTACCGAGGCTCTCCGGCCACTGATTGCCATTGCGGGGTTCGCAAAGCTGGTTACCTTCAACGCAACATCCTTCTCTGAATACGTCCTGGGCGCTGGCGCGCTTCTCGCAGGTATCTGGGGCATGATGCGCCTGCTCCGCACATGGTCGATCTCTGCAGCTCCAGGCCTCATTGCAGGGGTCGTCTATGTTGCCGGTCCAACGGCCCAGGGTATTGCGGGAAACACAGATCTTGGGACACTCCTGGGGCTCGGTGTTCTCCCCTGGGCGCTTCGTCTGGTGTTGAAGCCGGTTCCAGACGGCTCGATTGCGCTGTTCACGCGGATCGCGGGAACGATTCTCACATTCGGCATCCTTGGTGCATTCGCCCCGCTGCTATTGCTGGTCCCGATCCCCGTCGTAGCCATTTATGCAATCGTTAAGTTCACCGATCGCGACGGATGGCGTGCTCTTATTCTTGCGTTCGTTGGCACGGCTGGTGGAGCGCTTCTGCTCAGCCCATGGATCTGGTCCGCTGACGTCGAAGGAATCGCAACTGCGGGATACGCCTATTGGTATCCTTCTCCTGTTGTCGCAGTCGCTGGTGCCGTTGTCCTCGTGTCTGGTGTTGTTGGTGTCAGAGGAAACCTGGGCCTGATCGCCGGGTGGGGAGCGCTAGTGGCGGGAATCGGCCTCCTCCTGTCTCGCTCTGGTGATTTCGGATATGGAGTCGAAACGGAGTCGGCCGGCCTCGCAGCCGTTGGTCTTGGGGTGGCGATCGCAATCGGAGTGGTCGCACAATCCGTGACATCACGCGAAGGTGTGGGGTGGCGACGATTCGTGCTCGGCGCCGGTGCGGCGGGTGTACTGATACTCGTGGTCGCTTCCATGACGATCCTTCTTGGTGGACGAATCGGCCTCCCTGGCGATCGCTTCACGTCAGCGTTCGAGTTCACTCTCGCGACTGAGGGGTACGCCGAGACGTCGCGGGTCTTGGTCGTTGGGCCGCCTCATCTGCTGCCAGGAGATTCCAGGAAGATCGACGGTGGCTCATATCGCGTTGCTTCGGCACCTGTACCCGACATTGGCGAGGTGTGGCTTTCTGATCCTCTCGAACTCGATGAAGCGCTTGCCGAGACCCTTGCAATGGTGATCTCGGGTGAGATGAAGAGGGTCGGCGGAGAGTTGGCACGGTTCGGGATCCGGTGGATCGTCGTGATGGGCGATAGCCGCGGCTCCGGAGCCGAGGAGGAGTCCACTGCCTGGCGCGATGTGTTCGCAGGTCAACTCGACCTTCTACCGCTCACCGCGACTGTTGACAACACCGTGTTCATCACCGATATCCACCCCGTGTCAAGAGCACTCACAACATCAGGCAACTCATGGTCTCGAAACGGTTGGAGGTACG
>JAMBLH010000023.1 GCA_023336875.1 Actinomycetes bacterium | reverse complement strand
CATCGTCATCATCCAACGTTGTTGACGTAACAGACCCATCGTCATCGTTTTCGTCCCCTTGGATGGTGATCGAGGTCGAGGACCCATCGTTGTCATCGGCATCTGACGAGTGGTCAGATGACTCCTCCGACTCGAGCGCGATCGGAGTCTCCAGCTGCCGTCCCGTCTCTTCGGGGACGGACGACGTGACACCAACAATGGCAACAGCTGCAATCGCGGTGGCAGGGACCAGTAACAGGCCTGCCAGGGCTGCTCCTGTGGCTCTCGTGAATCTTCCGGTTGGTTCTGATGGGGACATGTGTCGGCTCCTTCAAGTGTGCCTGCGTACTGTTCCACAATGCATCGAGACCGCTTAACGCCGTGCTAACTGGAACGAAATGCAGAGGAAAATACCTTCACAGACCACTCAGAACGATGCAATCGCTACCTTGGAGTCATGGCTCGCAAGGACATCACCATGACGGACGCCGAGGTACTGGCTTTCCTCTCCGAAGGTACTCGAGTACTGCAACTCGCAACGATCGGCGGTGATGGTGCACCCCATCAGGCACCGATGTGGTTCACGATGGATGACGGCAAGATCGTCTTCCGCTCCTTCACCAAATCCCAGAAGATTGTGAACCTGATGCGCGACCCGCGCCTGTCGGTGCTGGTCGAGGCGGGGGAGGCATATGCACAACTTCAAGGTGTGATGATCCAAGGGACAGCCACACTCGTTACGGATCCCGAGTATGTCCTCCGGATCTATGGAGCGCTCGCCGCGAGGTATCCAATGGTCGGCGATGAACCCATCGAAATGGGCAGGCAGTCCCTGCAGAATGCCTTCGGCCGATTCGCGCCCAAGAACACCGCAGTCATCGTCGAACCGACCAAGGTCACCACCTGGGATCACTCAAAACTCGGTGGCGCCTACTAGTTCTTGGCGTTTCGTTGTAGCGCCGTACGGATCCCTGAACCAAGCAGTGCTACACCGATGACGAGGATCGCCACGGGGAGAATCCAGGCACCGATGTCAAATCCGAAGTCAAAGTTCACGCTCCACACAACACTGGCAGTGAGCGCGAGGAACAAGGCTCCGAAGATGAATGAGAGAATGTCGAATCGATGTTGTTCCATGTTCATCCCTTGCTTTCACTCACGCCGAGCTCAAGCTCGCCAATGTACTGGATACTTATCTCACCAGCGCCCACCTCGAGGTTCAGGAGAAGATCATTCGGTGGCGGTCCGACCGTGAATACCTGCTCCACGTTGACACCGGAGTACTGGTAGACGTCCACCAACACGGACTCAAAGATCTCGCCGCCGGTCACCTCGCCAACACCAACTTCCGCGTTCACGGTTGCGCCGACGTTGGAGGGGAGACGCACGATCAGCTGCCCCAGGCTCACTGATGCATCGATCTCACCGACCTTCGACAGCTCATCGGCCGAGAGTTGCGTCAGATCAATGGTCATCTGGCCGGCCCCGAGGTCATAGCTCTCAGCGACCTCGTCCGCGGATGTGGGCATGTAGCGAGGATCACCGGCTGACCAATCCGCGATGCTCGGGAGAAGTGATGAGAAGAACAGCACAGGGGCAATCAGAACGCCGATGAAGATCAGCCAGTACGCCCGACCGACCCATGCGCCCACGAGTAACCCAACCGCAACCACGCCCATGGCCGCAGCCGCATACTCGTACGGCTCGATGCGGGTGATATCAGCGAGCTCGATAAGCGCCATGGACGACAGCACGATGAGCATGACAGACATTGTGAGCCGACCGAGCATTGACTTGGGCGGACGCGGCTTCTTCTCCTTCGGCGGCCTGTGCGTCCGTTGAGGTTTCGTAGCAACTGATGTCGTGACTACCGCTGCGGTCGTACCCGCTGGCGTGCCGTCGGCCGATTCCTCGACCTCTTTCACTTCGATCATTTCATCGACTGTTGGCTGGGTCTTGGCGGGCGGGCGGATGTCCCCCCGGTAGAGAAGGAATCCGATGATGCCAAGTGCGACCGCAATGACGATTGCACCCGAGATGTGGAAGACGCTTGTCGCAATGATTAACGCCGCAACGCCGATGAGGACCACACCGAAGAGTGTGCCCGTATCACTCATGTCGAGACCGTCGAACCACCCTCCGGCAATCGACTCCGTACTGTCCTCATCCGGAATGAGGAGCCAGGAAGCAATGTAGATGGCGATACCGGCAAATCCGAAGAATGCCAGAATGATGAACGCCCAACGGAACCACCATGCGTTGACTCCGAAGTGTTCGCCGAGTCCTCCACATACTCCTGCGAAGATCCTCTGATCGTCTGAGCGTCGCAACGTGGTCGATGAGTCTGGGCTGTAGTTGTAGTCAGTCATGTCGTAATCGTGTCGTGAATCGACTGGGTCCGCAATAGGGAACAGCCCCCTCCATTCCTGAGGTCTCAGGGTTCTCTCAGGGTCGTCCCCAGTTGTGACAGTGCGCAGGCTGTGACACCATTGGGAGCACTGTGGCAATGACTTCTGGACACAAGACAATCGATTGGCCGTTCCTTCGATCGGTAGACAAGCGCATGCTCACCGGCGTTGCTGGAGGAATCGGCGAGAGACTCGGCATCCATCCGATATACGTTCGGGCAGCATTTCTCTCCGCGATGCTTGCTGGCGGGGTTGGCCTCATCGCGTACGTGCTCGCTTCGCTCATCGTTCCTGAGGCCAAGGGACCCCCTGAATCGCATTCAGCCACAACGCGACAGAAGATCGGCATCGGCGCGATGTTCCTTGCAGGAATGCTCCTCTTCCAGGGAATCGGGCTCTGGTTCGGTCCTGCCACGTGGCCGATCGTGCTCGTCCTCTTCGGTCTCGCCATCGCAATCGACACGTCCGGCTTCAACTACGAGCAGTCTCTCGAAGGCGTTGTTGGCTCGTCACGGCGTCCGTGGTGGCTTGTCCTCGGTGGCCTTGCCATGATGATCGCTGGTCTAGCCTTCGTGCTGACGTCGCTCGATGGGCTTCAATCGGTGGGTGCTCTCGTCATTGCGACAATCCTCACGCTTGTTGGGTTCGTCATCGTGGGTGGTCCGTGGTTTTGGTCCCTGATTGAGGATCTCGGTACGGAACGCCGAGCTCGCATCCGCTCCGAGGAGCGTGCCGAGATGGCGGCTCACCTCCATGACTCCGTGCTCCAGTCCCTCGCGCTCATCCAGCGCACAGAGGATCCGAAGAAGATGGTCACTCTTGCACGAGCTCAGGAGAGAGACCTCCGCGCGTGGCTCTATAACCCTGAAGCTGCCGACGAACAGACTCTCCGCGGCGCGCTAGGAGCGGCCGCCACAAGAGTTGAGGAGGCCCACGACGTCCCTGTCACCGTCGTTGTGGTGGGCGATGACGAACTCCCCCCCGCAGCTCAGAAGGCGCTCGTCGGAGCAGCAACGGAGACAATGATGAACGCCGCACAGCATTCGGGAGCGGCCAAGGTCTCAGTGTTCGCCGAGGCGACCGGCGATGACGTCGAAGTGTTCATCACAGATCAGGGTTGCGGCTTCGATCCCGAGAACGTCGAAGCGGACCGCAAAGGAATCACTGAGTCCATCCGGGGACGGATGTCGCGCAATGGCGGAACCGTGACAATCGACTCGTCAAGCGGAGTTGGCACGGAGGTCCACCTGACAATGCCTGGAGGTACCTTATGACGTCGGTGTATCTGGTGGACGACCACTCTCTCTTCCTCACGGGTGTACGGGCAGAACTCTCAGACGAGTTCGATGTGCTCGGCGTCTCGGGGGATGTCGATGGTGCGATCGACGAGATTCGCGCACACAAGCCGGATGTCGTACTGGTTGATGTACACATGCCCGGGGGGGGAGGAGTTGCTGTGGTCACGAGTATCTCGGAGACGAATCCCGGCATCCGATTCCTCGCGCTCTCTGTATCGGACGCGCCTGAGGACGTGATCGCGATGATCCGTGCAGGATGTCGGGGATATGTGACGAAATCAATCTCTCCCTCCGAACTCGCCGACGCGATCCGCAGGGTGGATTCCGGCGATGCGGTCTTCTCGCCTTCGCTGGCCGGCTTCGTCCTCGAGGCGTTCTCAAAGGCGGTGCCGATCGAGGAGGACCCAGAACTTGACCAACTCACACCGCGCGAGAAAGAGGTATTACGCCAGATCGCCCGCGGCTACCAGTACAAACAGGTCGCCCGACGCCTGGACATCTCGACCAAAACCGTAGAAACCCACGTCTCTGCCGTCCTGCGCAAGCTCCAACTCTCCAACCGCCACGAGCTCGCCCGCTGGGCAAGTGACCGCCGCATCGTCTAGCCGGTTCTTGCGTGCGGGGGTGGTACCGTGGGCTCTGGCGACGGGAGGTGAAAGATGGGTAAACGATATGAGCGGTTGACCTCGCCGATGGTTCGGATCGACGGCGAGCTGCAGCCGACAGACTGGGATACGGCTCTGGCAACGGCAGCGGCAGGATTCGAACGCAATTCCGGTGCGGCAACGGGACTGCTCTCGTGTTCCAAGGCAACCAATGAGATGAACTTTCTCGCAGAGAAGTTCGCCAGGACGGTTCTCGGCACGAACAACATAGACAGCTGCAACCGTACCTGACACGCTCCCTCCGTCGCCGGTCTGGCGGCAGTGCTCGGGGCAGGAGGAGGCACCTCCTCCTACAAGGAGATGGAGACCACGGACCTAATCGTCCTGTGGGGGTCGAACGCGCGCAACGCCCACCCTATCTTTTTTCACCGCATCACCAAGGGCATCCGCAACGGCGCAAAAATGTATACCGTCGACCCCCGACGCTCAGAGTCTGCTGAATGGGCCGATACGTGGCTGGGCATCGATGTCGGATCAGACATAGCTCTCTCGAACACGGTCGCCCGTGAGATCATCCACGCAGGCCTGGTCAATGCCGAGTTCATTCAGCACTCGACGTCCGGATTCGATGCGTACGCAGAGTCGGTCGAGACCTGGACCCTCGAGCGTGGTGAGGAAATCACTGGAGTGCCCGCTGAGGCGATCCGCGCTCTTGCTCACGACTATGCAAAGGCGCCAACTGCGCAACTGTGCTGGACGCTCGGGATCACCGAGCACGCCACCGGGACAGACAACGTGCTCTCTCTCATCAACCTCGCTCTTCTCACAGGCCACGTCGGCCGGTGGGGATCGGGGCTCGTCCCGATCCGTGGACAGAACAATGTCCAGGGGGGCGGCGACATGGGTGCCCTCCCGAACAAGTTCCCTGGATTCCAGGACGTTACGGACCGTAATGCGAGAGCCAAGTTCGAAGCAGCTTGGGACTCACCCGTTCCAGCGGAACCCGGATGGCACATCGCTGAGATGATCGATGCAATGGATCTCGGTGAACTCACGGCGATGTATGTAATCGGCGAGAATCCCGCGCAGTCCGAGGCAGATGTCAGCAGGGCGATCCGCCTTCTCGATGGACTCGACCACCTTGTTGTTCAGGACATCTTCCTCACCAAGACCGCACAAATGGCTGACGTGGTCTTTCCCGCCGCAGCAGGCTGGGCGGAGACCGATGGAACCGTCACCTCATCAGAGCGCCGCGTCCAGCGAGTTCGCAAGGCGCTCGATCCTCCAGGCGAGGCGAAGGACGACAATGAGATCATCACGATGCTCGCCAATGCACTTGGCCACGATTGGGAGCCACGCGACGCAGAGGCCATCTGGGACGAACTCCGCAGTCTCTCGCCCATGCACGCGGGTATGTCCTACGAACGCCTTGACGCCCTCGGCGGGCTCCAGTGGCCCTGTCCGGACGACGATCACCCGGGAACACCTTTCCTCCATGGATGGCTCTGGGAGGAGACCCTGCCAAGAGAACCTGCTCCGTTCTCGATAGTCGAATGGATGCCACCCATCGATCCCCTCGACGATGACTTCCCTATCAGGCTGACAACAGGGCGACGACTCGACTCCTACAACACGGGAGTCCAGTCGGGCGGCTACCGATCACCTATTCGAGCCGATGTAGTGATCGACATGACGAAGGAACAAGCCGAGGATCTTGGCGTCGAAGAGCGCGAAGTTGTCCGAGTCTCATCACGCAGAGGATCTGTCGAAGCACCCGTGCGCATCGTGGACGGCCTGCGCAGGGGCCTGGTGTTCATGGCGTTTCACGCACCAGATGAGGTCGACGTGAATCAACTGACGATCGATGACTGGGACCCCAAGTCAGGGACCGCCGAGTTCAAGGCAACGGCTGTGCGTATCGAGAGTCTCTAGACGGACTGCATACAATTATGATGTCGTATTCCGCTCTCCTCCTTGGTCCGCACGAACGACCATCATGGGGACACTGAAGCGAGGCCACCATCGACTATCAAACTACAACTGATGCACCGACGGATGCCGAGCGCGCCGCCGTTGATGCGCTACTGGGCGAGCCGGATTCGACATGGTCAGGCGCAACGGAACGAACAGTGGCAGACGACCATGTTGCCTATGGTGGCTTTCACAACGCGGCCGAGAACAGGCATCTTCTGCTTCCCTCGCTCCATGCAGTCCAGGATTCGATCGGGTTCGTGAGCCATGGGGCACTGAACTACATTTCTGAACGGATTCCTGTCGCCCCGGCAGAGGCATATGGAGTTGCGACGTTTTACGACCTGATCGCAACCGAACCGACTCCCGCACGTGTTGCGCGGGTGTGTGATGACATCGTGTGCACGGCTGCTGGAGGAGACCAGCTCATCTCAACCCTCGAGGCCGAGATTGGCCCGGAGGGCGCACCGAACGGTGAGGGTATGTGGGTTCGATCGCCGTGCCTCGGGCACTGCGAGAAGGGATCGGCCGCCTTCATCCAGAGGGCAGGCGAGACAGCGCTCACCATCGCGCCCGTCACAGCCGAAGTAGTCGCATCGGTACTCGACGGGACGCACGAGACGCCAGAGTCGCCACGGTTGTACACGCCATCCTTCGATGCTCTTGTCAAGGCACGCACAATGGGGGCCACCGCCGTTCGCAACGAGGTCACGGTGTCAGGAATTCGTGGACGTGGAGGTGCTGCCTTCCCCGCTGGCATCAAGTGGGACGGTGTTGCTGACGCGTCCGGCGACGCGAAGTACGTTGTGTGCAATGCAGATGAATCCGAGCCAGGCACATTCAAGGACCGCTGGCTTATCGAGACGAACCCGTTCGTGCTTCTCGAGGGAATTGCCATCGCAGCGTTGGCCGTTGGCGCGACCAAGGCATACATCTACATCCGAGGGGAGTACCGCGAAGCTGAGAATGTGCTCGAGGCTGCGCTGGAGGCCACAGGTTCGGATTTCGGTGTTGACATCGAGATCCGCAGAGGAGCTGGCGCATACATATGCGGAGAAGAAACGGCTCTTTTCAACTCGATCGAAGGATTCAGGGGACAGCCTCGCCAGAAGCCGCCCTTCCCAACACAATCCGGCCTGTTCGGCTCCCCGACGCTGATCAACAACGTCGAGACCTTTGCCGCCATCCCTGGGATCATCCGCGACGGGGGCGACTCCTTTGCACGACTCGGTACGAAGGAGTCCACAGGACTCAAACTCTTCTGCGTGAGTGGGAAAGTGGCGAAACCCGGCGTGTATCAAGTCGAGTTCGGTGTCACGACGAGAGAGCTCATCAATCTTGCAGGAGGTGCAGTTGGCGAACTTCGGGCGGTCCTCACAGGAGGTGCGGCAGGTTCATTCCTCACCGAGGCCCAACTCGACGTGCCTCTGACATTCGAGGATGGGCGCGATGCAGGAGTCTCTCTTGGATCCGGGGCAATCATGGCCTTCAACACTGAGGTCGACATGGGCGCGATCACACATCGGATCGCCGAGTTCTTCGCCGACGAATCATGTGGACTATGCGTGCCGTGTCGCGTTGGGACATCTCAACAACTCGAGATCGTCGGCCGGATCCGCTCAGGAACCGACACCCAGACCGACTATGACAATCTCGACGCCGTCGGATGGGTGATGCGAGATGCCTCGATCTGTGGTCTTGGCCACACAGCAGCAAACGCTATCGAATCTGCCATTCGCATTGGGCTGATCGGAGGTGACTCGTGATCGAGTCCACACTTCCTGAACCAAGAATGGTCGAGATCACCCTCAACAGAACCGCAGTCACAGCACATGCCGACGCCACGATTCTCGATGTGTGCCGCGCTCAAGATCTCGACGTGCCGACCATGTGCTTCCTCGAGACGCTCAGCCCATTCAACTCCTGTCGTCTTTGTGTGGTCGAAGTAGCGGGATCCCGCACACTGGTGCCGGCATGCTCGCGGATCGTCGAGAGCGGCATGGAGATCTCGACCGATTCGGAACGCATTACAGATGCTCGGCGAACCCTATACGAGTTCTACGCATCGACGGTTGACCTCTCCCTTGCCGATGCTGAGACAAAGAACTGGATGTCAAAGTACGACGTCGATCCCGACCGGTTCGGAAGATACGAGCCCCACCGGGCAGTCAAGATCCAGGACGACCTCTACATCAGGGATTACGACAAATGCGTTATGTGCTACCGCTGCGTCGCGGCATGCGGGCCTGATGCCCAGAACACCTTCGCCATCGACGTGGCTGGCCGTGGGCTCTCCTCGACCATCTCGACCGAATATGACGTCACACTCCCAGACTCAGCATGTGTGTACTGCGGAAACTGCATCGGAGTCTGCCCTACCGGTGCACTGATGTTCAAGTCGGAGTACGACATGCGCGAGGCGGACACGTGGGATGAGGGCCGCCAATCCATCACAACGACGATCTGCTCGTTCTGTGGGGTTGGGTGCAACCTGGAGCTACACGTCCAGGACAACCGAGTGGTCAAGGTCACGTCGCCCATGGACCACGACGTCACCAACGGCCACCTCTGCATCAAGGGCCGCTTTGGATACGGGTACCTGCAGGAAGAGAAGTGATCGCACACCCAAGACGTCCCCCCTTCAGGGGGGACGGGCAAGTGGGAACGTTCTACGTTCCTTGCGAGCCAGAGGGAACCTTGAGCCTGCGAACCCGGTACCCGAGGAACCAGAACAAGGTTGTGCCCCAAGCCGCTCGCAGGCTCGCACTCCCCCCTGCATCGCTTCGCTCTGCCGTCCCCCCTGAAGGGAGGACAGAGTCTTGAGGGAGATCGTTCGCTACTCGGCCGCTGGAGCAGAAACCACCACCGACGAACTCGTCCAAGAGGCGCCGGTTGAGTTTCGGCTTGGAGGAGTGCCTATTGCGGTGCTGATGCGGACACCAGGCGAAGATGAGCATCTGGCACTTGGCTTCTCCCTCACGGAGGGAATCGTGCTCACTCCGGATGAGGTCGCAGCAGTTCGCCTCACTGAGGGATCGACCGAGGGCGACCGCTACGAGATAGTGCTCGCAGATGGAGTGACGGTGGATCCGGAGCAGTTCCGTCGCAACCTGTTCACGTCATCGTCGTGTGGAGTGTGTGGGAAGGCGTCCATCGACGCGGTTCGAGTCACGGCAAGAACCATTCGTCAAGGTCCCACCGTCAGCGCCACAAGGCTCAGATCTCTACCGGCGGTGATGCGGCGGTCACAGCCCGTCTTCGGACGCACAGGAAGCATCCACGCGGCCGCAGCATTCACCCCCGAAGGAGAGTTCATGGGTATTGCGGAGGATGTGGGCCGCCACAACGCTGTCGACAAGCTGGTCGGCTCCCTCTCACGAGACCGGTGGCCACTCTCCAATCTCGTTCTCATTGTTTCCGGACGGCTCAGCTTCGAGATGGTGCAGAAGGCCGCAGTTGCAGGGATGCCAATCATCGCTGGCGTATCCGGAGCATCATCCCTCGCAGCGGACCTCGGAGACGAGCTCGGAATGACGGTCGTTGGATTCCTCTCGGAGGACGGATTCAACGTGTACTGCGGTGGGACGAGGATTTCCTAGCCGCTACGTGTTCTCGGGCGACGTTGCTTATCCAACTCGATCATTACGCGTGGATGCCCGGCGTCACCACCCCACGTGTGTGGTTCGAATTCGTTGGGGTTGTCAGGGAGCACACCGGGGGGAATCGTAAGGTCGATGCCGGTGGCGGTGAAGCCGACTTCGGATCGTGTGTGGGCGGAGGTCGTCATCCGAATCGAATAGGCACCGGGCATCACCACGCAGTCGACCGTGCCCCCATCGATCAATCGAACCACATCGTCATGGTTGAGACGGATGCGTATCTCGTCATCCGCAAGCCTGATCTTCACAGTCCGTACCTTTCGATCAGCACGTTGTAATCCGATCTTGTGTTGACGTTGAACAGGGTAGAAGAATCGATCGTGATCCTTGTGACATCATCAACCTCATCGATCACTGCCATCACCGATCGCCGACCCTCATCGAAGATCGTGCGAGCGATCGGTTCCACGTCGGGTCCGTAGACCCCGAAAAGCGGCTGATCCTCGCCGGCGACCTGCGCGATCCTGACCGTGCTCCCCTGCGCCTCTGGTTCTGCAAGGGACCGAATCGCCTCCGATGTCACGACCGGCATATCGACCGTCGTCACGAACACAGGGCGTCCCCTCGCAATCCGAAGCGCTGAGAGCAGTCCGCCAACCGGTCCATGGCCTGGTTGCTCGTCTGGGATCAACACGCCATCGGACGGTATCTCGGAACCACCACACACGATCACCTCAGTGAACACTGCCGTCATGGTTCTATGGATGCGCTCGAGGAATGACATGCCGTCGACTACGAGCAACGACTTGGATGTGCCCATGCGGCTGCTATCTCCACCGGCAAGAATCCCTCCAACAGTGTGCGTGATCACGGTCTCCATTGTCGCGGACTTTTCACAGATACGTGGCATTCGGTCGGCACTCCTACACGGGCATAGGTAACGTGTCGGCATGAAAACTGATCTTGAAATTGCAAGAGAAACGAATCTGAGACCAATCACCGATGTCGCTCACGACATGGGGATCCCCGACAGGTATGTGGAACCCAGGGGCAGAGGCATCGCGAAGGTCGATCTTGGCGCCCTCACCGAGATGGGACCGCCGCGGGCGAAGTATGTACTCGTGACCGCAGTCAACCCGACGCCATTCGGCGAGGGCAAGACCACGGTGTCCGTTGGACTGGCGCAAGGATTCAAGCTTCTCGACAAACAAGCGGTCCTCACCCTCCGCCAGCCCTCGCTCGGTCCCACCTTCGGCATCAAGGGCGGCGCTGCTGGCGGTGGCTACTCCCAAGTTGTACCGATGGAGGAGATGAACCTCCATCTCACGGGTGACTTCCATGCAGTCACCGTCGCCAACAACCTGCTTGCGGCTCTCATCGACAACCACATCTATCAGGGCAACCAGCTGTCGATCAACGTGAAGCGGGTCACGTGGCGAAGGGTGATGGATGTCAATGACAGGTCGCTGCGCCACATCGTGATCGGCCTCGGGACAACCCTTGATGGAATTCCGAGAGAGGGCGGGTTCGACATCACCGCAGCGTCAGAGCTCATGGCGATCCTGGGCCTTGCGACAGATCTTCAGGATCTAAGGCAGCGCCTTGGCCGAATCGTGGTCGGTTACGACCGCCACAAGGAACCCGTCACAGCCGAACAGATCGGCGGTGCAGGGTCCATGGCGGTGTTGCTCAAGGATTCCCTCAATCCCAACCTGATGCAGACGCTGGAGGGCACACCTGCCCTGGTTCATACAGGCCCGTTCGCAAACATCGCACACGGAAACTCCTCGATCGTTGCGGACCAGATAGGAGTTCGCAGCGGTGACTACCTCATCACAGAGGCAGGCTTTGGATCGGACGTCGGGGCGGAGAAGTTCTTCAACCTGAAGTGTCAGGCATCCGGCATGGCTCCTGATGTTGCGGTCATCGTCGCGACGGTTCGTGCGTTGAAGCTCAATTCGGGGAAGTTCCAGGTGAGGGCGGGAAAGCCCCTTCCAGATGAGATGACTGCGGAGAATCCCGAAGACGTCATGGCTGGCGCTGACAATCTGAGGCGCCACATCGCCAATATTCGCCAACACGGCGTTACGCCTGTTGTTGCGGTGAACAGCTTCCCCACCGATCACGCTTCAGAGCATGCTGCCATTGGTCTGATCGCGGAGGAGGAGGGCGCAGCGTGGGCCATCGCCGATCCGTATTCGGGTGGAGCCGAAGGAATGGTCGCCCTCGCAGAGGCCGTCAGCGCTGCAGCCGACGACGGCTCGGAGTTCGTACCGCTATACACGCCTGACATGAGCCTGACGGACAAGATCGAGCTCATCGCCACGCGGGTGTACGGCGCGGATGGCGTTGAATACGACATCAAGGCAAAGCGACAACTCGCCAGCTACGAATCACACGGCTACGGGGATCTGCCCATCTGCATGGCGAAGACGCAGTATTCGTTCAGCCACAACCCTGCCCTGCTCGGCGCGCCCTCAGGTTGGACTCTTCCAATTCGAGAGGTCCAGTTGGCCGCAGGTGCGGGCTTCGTCCTCCCACTCACAGGATCGATCAACAGAATGCCAGGTCTGGGAGTGCACCCCGCTGCCCACACGATCGACATTGATGAGAACGGAAACGTCGTCGGTCTGAGCTAGACGACGAACCCACAGCCAGACCATTCCCGCGTCCGTGGCCTCCTACTTCTGTGTGGGCTCGATCAACTGTCGCGTGCGCATATGTATCGTTTCGATATATACTGATGTATCGAAACGATATAGTTGGAGTTCGAAGTGCTCGATTTCGCCATTCTTGGATTGCTGATGGAACGTCCCCGTCATGGGTACGAGCTGCGTCGCGCTCTGGGCGAACTCGGCTTCTGGAAGGTGTCGTTTGGCTCGCTCTACCCCTCTCTCCGCCGTTTGGAGAAGCGAGGAGCCATCAAGGCGACGAAGGTCTCTGGTCGCCGTAAGGCATATGAGATCACCAGGGAGGGCATTGCTATCTTCGACACCCTGCTTTCAACGAATCCCGAAGCAACCGAGACAGACCGTGGCTTCCAGGTCAGGCTCGCTTTCCTCGGCCACCTGCCGTCGGATCGCCGCATCCAGGTGATGGACCGCAGGCGCAGGGAACTTTCAACGCAACTCAAGACCGCGCGGGAGATCCTCATCGAGGCTCGATCCGCAACAAAGAACGAGGATCGCTACCGGATTGCCCTCATGGAGCATTCGATGCAGTCCACAGAAGCAGACATTGCCTGGCTCGACGGTCTCGTCGCTGCCGAGCGTGGTGTGGCTTCGGCCACATAGAAAGCACAGGAGGACACGATGTCCAAGGTGAAAGTAGCCATTGCAGGGCTCGGAAACTGCGCCAACTCCCTCATCCAGGGCGTTGAGTATTACAAGGATGCAGACGCGGATCTCAGGATCCCCGGCCTCATGCATGTCGAGCTCGGCGACTACCACATCGGTGATGTCGAGTTCGTCGCGGCATTCGATGTCGACGCTTCCAAAGTCGGCCAGGACGTTGCCAAGGCAATGTGGGCGGGTGAGAACAACACGATCCAGTTCGCAGAAGTCGGGGATCTGGGCTTCGACGTGCTGCGCGGACCAACCTTCGACGGCCTCGGCAAGTATTACTGCGGCGTGATCGAGGAATCCAACGAGGAGCCGGTCGACGTGGTCCAGGCACTCAAAGATTCCGGTGCGGACGTACTCGTCTCCTACCTGCCCGTCGGCTCCCAGGAGGCGACCGAGTTCTATGTACAAGCTGCGCTCGACGCAGGTGTCGGATTCGTCAACGCCATACCCGTGTTCATTGCCTCGGACAAGGAGTGGGCTCAGAAGTTCGTCGATGCTGGACTTCCGATCATCGGAGACGACATCAAGTCACAGGTCGGTGCAACCATTGTTCACCGTCAGCTGGCACGCCTCTTTGAGGATCGTGGCGTCAAGATCGACAACACCTACCAGCTGAACTTCGGCGGCAACATGGACTTCATGAACATGCTGGAGCGTGAGCGGCTCATGTCCAAGAAGATCTCCAAGACACAATCAGTCACGAGTCAGATCGACCGAAAGATCAATTCAGAGTCGGTGCACATCGGCCCTTCGGACCACGTCCCGTGGCTGACGGACCGCAAGTGGGCGTACATCCGTCTTGAGGGAACATCCTTCGGTGACGTTCCGCTCAGCGCTGAGCTCAAGCTCGAGGTATGGGACTCCCCCAACTCAGCAGGCGTGATCATCGACGCCGTCCGTTGCGCCAAGATCGCCATGGATCGTGGGCTTGCTGGTCCCCTGCTGGCGCCGTCCTCGTACTTTATGAAGTCACCGTCGGTGCAGTACCACGACAACGTGGCCCACGACAACGTCGAGGCGTTCATTGCTGACGAGGACAACACTGTCGAAGACCTCGCAAGGTTCCTCACCAACGAATAGTGGCCCCAGATACGGAAGGGGCGGGTTCCACAACCCGCCCCTTGTCGTGCGCTCTTCACATTCAGCGCGTAATTGATGGATTGACATACAGTTGCGGTTGACATATGGTTGACATATGGCGATCGCCCTCACCGATATGTCTCCAACCGAGGCTGCAGCTGCCGTACTTGCCGAACAAGATCACGAGTGGACCCGCAGCCTCGTGGACGAACTCGACAGGGCTGTGAGATCCCAGCCACTCGAGCGGTTCGTCGACCTGTGGGGCCTCAGCAACGCAGCTGCAGCTCGCGTATTCGGTGTATCGCGCCAAGCATTCTCGAAGTGGTTGGCGAGCGGACCACCGGCGTCGCGCGTCGGTGTCGTTGCTGATCTGGCAACGGCAACCGACCTTCTTGACAGATATGTAAAGCGCGAGCGAATCCCCGCAGTTGTTCGACGTCCCGCACCCCTATTGGGTGATATCTCGTTGCTCGACCTCGCAACATCTGGCAACACCCGAGAGGCCGCCGACGCTGTTGTCGCTATGTTCGATCTGCGACGCGTCCAGCCGTGATCAAACCAGAGACAACCAAACTTCGCGACGCATATCCGTGGCTCCGTGTTGCCGATGAGACATGGGAGGATCCCCTCGACCCGACATATGCCCAGATCCATGGTGGTCGCTGGAACCCACCCAGCTCCTACGCCGCCTTGTACCTCAACGAAGACATCGACACGGCGCGTGCCCAGATCCGCCAGATGCTCAGTGGCTCACCTGTTCGGCCGGAGGACCTGGACCGTGGCTACGTTCTCGTGACAGCAACGATTCCTTCGCGCCAGGAAGTTGCCGACGGGATCACCAGAGTCGGGCTAGGAAGCCTCGGGCTTCCCAACACATATCCACTCACCTCTTCCGGGCATTCCATCCCTCACGAGGTCTGCCAACCAATTGGATCGGACGTCATGCAGCTCGGCCTTCGCGGTGTCCATGCGCGATCAGCAGCAACTCGCGACGGCTCTGGCAGGGAACTCGCCTGGTTTCCTGCCCGTCGATCATCAAGGGCTGCGCCAGTGGGTGCGCCAATTCCCTTCGACGAATGGTGGTAGCGCTGTACACTGCCCTGACTGCTGACGAGGAGCTCATGACAAGGACCAACTGAGGACCCCACCGCCTCCGGGCCACACGCGCCCGTCCCACAAAGGGAGTTGCCATGTCTGCTGCTATCCATTTCAACCACGTCTCGTTCTCCTATTCCTCTGCCGTGCCGATCATCGAGGATGCCACGTTCGATCTTGGGCCCGGATGGACGGGACTTGTCGGTGCCAATGGTGTCGGGAAGTCAACACTTCTCCACCTGATCGCTGGCTCTCTCCAATCCAGCACAGGTCCCATCGCAGTCGAACCCGTAGGACTGCCTACCGTGATCTGTGAACAGCGGGTTGACGATCTGACAGATGACATCGAAGAGCTGTCCTGGGACTGGGGGCGCGACGCCGTACGGATGAGAGCCTCGCTCGGTCTGGACCCCGAGCACATCGGACGATGGCCGACACTGTCGCCCGGTGAGCGAAAACGCTGGCAGATCGGGGCCGCACTCACAGGCAAACCCGACGTCCTGCTGCTTGATGAGCCGACGAACCACCTTGATGGGGAAGCGCGGGATCTCCTCGCCTCGGCTCTCATTGACTTCCGCGGCTGCGGTGTCATCGTATCCCATGATCGAGCGCTGCTCAACGAACTCACGATCAGAACCATGCGAGTACACGGCGGACACGTCGATCTGTGGAACGGACCCTACGACGTCGCCCGCGCCGAGTGGACCGCAAGGGTAACGGAACAAGCAGCGTTGTACGAGAAGAAGAAGTCAGATCAGAAGAAACTCGGGCGTCGTCTTGACGAGCAACATCGAACAACCGCGCAAAAGGATGCAGAGAGGAAAAGGATTCGTCGCAACGCCCCAAGGAAGGATCACGATGCTCGAGGAACGGTCGCCAAGGTGACCCACAATCGAGGCCAGAAGACGGGCGCCACCACCGTTGCGACGATCACGAACCTACTCCAAGCCACCACCGAGGAGCTCGATGCGACACATATCGAAAAGGTCAGAGGTGGCACCATATCTTTCGATTTCGAGCCTGCGAACAAGGAGTTCCTGGTCCGTCGGAGCGGAACGGTGACAGCTGGTGCTCAAGCCCTCTTCCACGTTGATCTCGCCGTGAGAAGGCTCGACCGCATTCGCATCGCCGGTCCGAACGGAGCAGGCAAGACATCACTCCTCACGCAGCTCGTGTCCGAGCCCGCAATACCGCCAGGCAAGATTCTCCATCTGGCCCAGGAGACCACAGCTGACCGTGCAAGACAGCTTCTCGAGGACGTCAGAGGACTGCCGACGGAGGACAGGGGAAGAGTGATGTCTCTCGTTGCCCTTTTGGGCGCGGATCCCGGAGCAATCCTTGCTTCGGAGCAACCTTCACCCGGCGAAGCGAGAAAGGTCGCTCTGGCCCTGGGGCTGGGCACGCCGAAATGGCTACTGGCCCTGGATGAGCCAACGAACCATCTCGACCTTCCGTCGATTGAGCGCCTCGAGGGAGCTCTCGCCGAGTACGCGGGTGCGCTCCTCCTCATTACCCACGATGACCACCTTGCTGACAGCACCACCACGACGACGTGGTACGTGGGAGAGGGAGGAATTGCCTGAGTTCCGGAGATGCACCCTATCCGAGCGTGACGGTGCGTCCATTGAGGGGTTGAAGAGGTCGGTTGTTTGCACCGTACTGTTCCTTGAACGTCTCGATCCACTCCGGACGCCGGGTGATTCGCTCCTTCATCACAATCCATACGACACCCTCGGTGTAGGGCGGTCTGGTGAGCGACCCCTCGTACGCATAGTGTGTCGTGGTGTCCGGCAGGAGCGACTCGATCGAGGTTGGCTCACCGAAATGCAGTGGTCCCGCAGCTTCTTCTTTCTCGTCAACCAGCACGCCAAGGACGGCGACGTCACCGGCAGCGTTCGTATGGACCAGGTGGATCTCTGCCGCCGCGAACTCACCAGCGATCGAGTGCTCGCTCGGCGTGTGGAAATGATAGGAATCAAGCTCGTACCCCCTGCCACCGTATGAGATCGAATGACCACTCGATACCGGCACATTGTGGGTCGTCCCTGCATCATGTCCATGATGAACGGACGGCGAATAGTCGATCGCAAGGTCCAGCGGCTCCGAGGGGACGGCAACACCGAGGTCGATCGGCGACTGGCTACAACCGCTCACGAAGCCATGCAATGTCAGCAGACTGGCCCTCGACCAACCCAGGAGTCTCAACAATCACATCTGTATCGGCCGCCTTGATGACACCGATCAGCAGTTCCTCTGGAATGAAGCCGTCGCCGAAATTCTCGTGGCGATCGCGATGTGAGCCGGCCTCATCCTTCGAGTCGTTGGCGTGCACGAGGGTGACACCGCCCACGACATCTGAAATCAAGCCAACCGCGTTCTCAAGATCGGCCCCCGACGCCCACGCGTGGCACGTATCAAGGCAGACGCCAACATTGCGGTCACCTATCTGCTCCCAGAGAGGGCCATAGTTCTCAAGATCGTGCATGATCGAGTTCCCTTTTCCAGCCGTGTTCTCCACAAGCACAGGAACGGTCACGTCGAAGGAATCAAGGGCCTTGCGCCACCGCTCGAATCCAACGGCTTGCTCCTCATCGGGCCCAACGCTTCCGCCGTGCACGATCACTCCTCTGGCACCAATCGTTGTTGCTGCTTCAACCGTTTGGGCGAGCGCCTTTCGGGAAGGAATCCTTACCCGATTGTTGGGAGAAGCAAGATTCAGGAGATACGGCGCATGTACGTAGAACTCGATGGGTGATGCCTTGAGCAGCTCCGTGTCCTCGCGTGGAATGGGTGCTTTCCACTGCTGCGGATTCGACATGAAGATCTGCACCGCGTCGGCTTGCCTTGCTTCGGCTTCCCCAAGTGGGTCCTGTGGGCTCACATGCGATCCGATGATCATTCGTCACTCTCTTCTGATTCCCCGCCGGCGGTGTCCCCGTCCGACTCCGCTACATCCAATTGGTCAACAGTGGTCTCCCACTCGATCGATGGCGGCTCGTAGGACCGCACAGCTTCCATCCGTTGATAATGATCGTGAGCTCCCTGAGCAGCGAGCGCGACTTCCGTCACGCGGTTGGACCAGTCGTGGGCATCCACGTAGATCGTTCCTCCACCGGTGGCGGATTCGACCACAGTGCTGTCGATGGCCTGATTGGGTTGCAACTCGACCACGAGTTGCTCTCGCATGCTGCCGTCATAGGGGTCCGAAACGACTGTGCTTGAGATCGACTCTATGTTCGCCCACGGGATCAGACCCTCTGCCGCATCCGAGCCGACAACAAGCCCCTCGCTCCCAACAACAACGGTTGCCCTCCGTCTGAACAGTTCTATCACCGATCCGCCGAATATGAGGATGCCGGCAACAAGCATCACCCCGCCCCATAGAACATCACCGCGTTGTTGTGCCCGCCCACGAGTCGTGAGAGCGGTGTCGATGGTGTCAGGGGCCGTCGAGAGCCAGTGACCGAACAAGATGTCAGCAGCGGCAGCTATTAGCACGATGCCAATGATGCCGAAGACGAATAGCTTGAGAGGTGATCGATAGGCACGCATTTGTTACAGCTCAACTCCGAGGTCCCTGGGGGTCACCAGTCCAACATAGGGTACGCCGAGCTCGGCAATGCGCCTTGCAGTCGCGCCATTCGAACGGTCTACCAGAGCAACAACCCTGACCACAACCACATCGGCTTCCCTGAGCACTTCGATGGCCTCCCCCAGCGCTGCACCCGTGGTCGTCGTGTCCTCAAGCGCAACGACTCTTGACCCAGCGCCGATCGGCCCGACGAGACGACCACCAGTACCGTGGCCCTTCGCGGTCTTTCTGATCGAGAACGACGCCAGGTCAACACCTTCATCAGCAGCAACCATCGCTAATGCCACGGCAATCGGATCTGCGCCCATGGTCATGCCCCCGATCGCGTCGATGCCTCCGGGGATCTCAGCGAGCATTGCTCTGCCAACGAGCCACGCACCTTCGCCCGAGAACGTTGTTTGACGGGCATCGATGTACCACGCCGAGACTTCACCGGAGCGAAGTGTGAACGGGCCGTCGGTTCGTACCGAGTGCTCAACGAGATGCGCGATAAGGGCCGATTTACGGGCCGAGAAAGAATCCAAGAAAACCTCTCAAGTGCTGTATCCAGATGGACGATACGGTAGTCAGACAGGATGCCTTCCTAACCTCCCGTCTAAGCCCGGACCGAGGCCGCCAATATGGCGGCCTCTGGTTCTTTCCGGGTTAGCCTCCCACCGATGGACATCATCTTCGTACGACACGGACAGCCCCAATGGGCCATCGACGGTCTCTCCCAGCCCAACCCTCACCTCACGGAGCTTGGGCGCAAACAGGCAACACTCGCTGCCGCGCGCATAGCAACCGACGAGAAAGCCACTGCCACGGAGTTGATCGTGTCACCAGCGATTCGTTCCCAGGAGACTGCTGACCCGATAGCAACGACAACGGGGCTGACAATTACGACGATCGATGACCTGGTTGAGATTCAGATGCCCGATTGGGAAGGAGTGACCGAAGAGGCTGTTATCGACATCTTCAGGACCACCAGGCATCGCACTCCGGACGAGTGGTGGGACGGCCTTCCCGGTGGTGAGCCGTTTCGCGACTTTCACAATCGCGTCACCACTGCACTCGACGCGTTGCTTGCCAACCGGGGGATCACGCGGAACCACGAGGATCCGAGACTCTGGGACGTCAGTGATGAACTGGGCCGGATCGTCATAGTTGCCCATGGTGGTACCAACTCGGTCTGTCTGGCTCACCTGATGGGGGCGCCACCGTCACCCTGGGAGTGGGAGAAGTACGTTCTCTTCCACGGTTCGTTCGCGAGGGTAAAATTTATCCCACTCGCCGGTGCCTATGTGCCAAGCCTGCGCACATTCAATGACCAGGATCACATCCCGTCGGAACTGCGATCCAGATAGCTGCCCGGTTCTCTGCCCTCACTGGCCGAATTCGCATCTAGTCGACAGCATTGGCGTGGCGGCGCGACTGGTCAGTCAACGAACTCGTGAGGCGCTGGTGATGCGTCGGCGTGGTCTGTCAAGGTGACTACAACCCGGTCGAGCGCGCCGGTGAAGGGGAATGTACGTCCCTCGTACGCAGGATCGACCTGGGTGCCTGTGCCCATACCAACATCGAACGTCTCAGCCAGTATCTCCCGTCAATGGAAGTCCTCAGCGGGCAGTACGAGATCCCCGGCATCGACCGAACCACCGAGTCGGACGGTCACCTGCCGTAGCGGCGCTCTCTGTTGGTGTAGTCGCGCAGGGCTCGAAGGAAGTCAATATGGCGGAAAGCCGGCCAGTACACATCGACGAACGAGTACTCGGCATAGGCGGCCTGCCACAGCAGGAACCCTGACAGCCTTGCCTCGCCAGATGTGCGGAGTACGAGATCCGGATCGGGCAGGTCGGAAGCATACATACCGGCAGAGATGGTGTCCCTGTCGATGTGCCCTGCTATCTCCGAAGCCGGGGTTCCATCAGCTGCGAGTTTGCCAACGAGCTCGCGCACTGCATCGACGATCTCCTGTCTCCCCCCGTATGCGAGGGCAATGGTGACGCGTCGGCTTCCTGTGGAACATGACTCCTGGAGTCGTTTGGTGGCCTCCACCAGGTCGGCAGGCAGGAGATCGAGACTCCCGATGAACCGCACGGTCACATTCTGGCCAGCGGGTGTTTTCGGTATCCGGTCGAAAAGTTCGATCAACACGTCGTAATAGGGTCTCAGTTCGTCTCCAGGGCGAGCCAGATTCTCCGTGGATAGCAACCAACAGGTAACAGCAGGGATCTCGAGCTCGCCTGTCCAACCGAGAAACTCGACGAACTTCTCCATTCCCACCCGATACGAAGCCGCGTAGTCGGGGAGCCCTTCCGCCCTTGCATATCGCCGATGTCCGTCATGGATCACACCAATGTGTTGCGGCAGTCCTTCATGGTCGAGGGTCTGGAGGAGGCGCTGCTCATAGACCTGATATATCGGCTTCTTGAGGTTCTTTGGTACGTGCACCGATACTCCAATCGACATCGGCTACGCCGAGCCTAGAGCCACACCGACCCAAGAGGGATTCCCTGAAGTCCACAGAATTTGCACGGATACCCAAATTTGGCGATACTCTCTCCCTCATGGAGACTCAGCGCTGGACCCTTGGCAAGATGCAGAACCCCGTTCGCGGATTCCTTCACAGCGGCGCTGCGGTCGCTGCCCTCCTCGGCACAGGCTTTCTTGCATGGGTGTCACCGAACTGGGGTGTCCGCTTTGGAGCAATCGTCTTCGGCCTTGCAATGGTCGCTCTCTATACGACAAGTTCTCTGTACCACGCGATCCCCTGGAGGGATGCATGGAAGAAACGGATGCAGCGCGTCGATCACTCGATGATCCTCGTACTCATCGCAGGCACATACACGCCGATCGCAATCGTGATGCTCGACGGATGGGCGCAGTGGGCCGTACTTGGTACTGCATGGGCGCTTGTTGCCCTCGGTGCTCTCCAGCACACGTTCTTCCCCCGTGAGGAGCAGACGTTCTCAATGATCCTCGCGATTTCGATGGGGTGGCTCGGGGCAGGCATCGCGTGGACCTTCGTCCAGGAACTCGGATGGGCAGGTTCAGCACTAGCGCTCGCTGGGGGCCTGATCTACTCGATCGGGATGTTGCTGCTGGTCACGAACCGTCCAAGGCTGTGGCCTCGCGTGTTCTCCTATCACGAGGTGTTCCACATCATGGTCGTTACAGCGAGCGTTGTTCACTTCGTGATGATCTGGCGCTATGTCCTTCCGAGAGGCGTCTGAGCCCTCGTGTCGTGAAACTAGGAGACTCCTAGGGCTGTGCGGCACCAGGTAGCAGGGGACCAGGGACACGGATGAGAAGCAATCGACCCTCCTCGTAGCCACCGTTGTGGAAGCCATAGGTCTCCCCCTTGTCGATGTGGAGCACATCACCGGGCGAAAGATGGAAGACCTCATCGTCGACCTTGAACTCGAGTTCACCGACCAGCCCGACATACATGCGATGGTCCTTCTCTGAAACCCGCGGCGTGCGGTCCGCACCGATCGGAACAATGATCTCAGCAAACGACGACCCGCCATAGGCGTCAGGTGTGAGTTCTCGCAGTTCGAAATCCCCGAACATGAACGGTGCCGTGTCCGCATATCGCTTCAGTTCCATGGTCTCAGGCTATCAGCTACGAGGACTCAGCCATCGGCGCCGCATCCTGATTTCGTTTTCTGTCACACCCACGAGATAGGTTGTGGACATGGAATCAATCACACTCACACGCACCACCAAGACCGACGACCTGATGGCCATGAGCAACAGCAAGCTCGAGGCCTGGTTCGACGCAGGCGGACTCACCGTTGAGGTTATTGCCAATTGCAGCGATCCTGCGTGTCCTGACTGCCTGACCCTGGTCCCCGCCCAGGAAGCTGCGTAGGACGGCTCTAGCGCAGCTCCTTACGGATCACGAACCTGAGGCCGGACCACACATCCGATATGGCGGCAACCTTTACGTCAACCAATCCGAGGGGCAACATGTGGTCCATCACAATGTCGCGTGATTGGAGCTCACTCTCGATTCCGGACGCTTTCTTCGGCCAGCACAGCCACATTGCTCCCTCCTTCGGTAGTGCGCTCAGGGCTCGCTCGACACCGCTCTGCATCTGAGCAGCAGTCGTTGCGAACACGAGCACGATATCGGCCGTGCGGAACCTCGACCCGATGCGCACGCCTTCCGGTAGAGGTTCGAGCCACTCATCGAGGTCGGCGGGCCCAGATATGGCAAGCACCTTGAAACCGTCCGTGATCCCGAGTTTCTTTGCGAGGGGCGTTCCCGAGTAGCCAGCCATCAGCCGAGAGTCAGGAATGCTTCGAGGTCTCGGATTTGTGCTTCGACCGATTCCATGGATCCACCTCGGTGCGTCGAGCGAGCGGCCACCGAGGCACCGACGTCGAACACCGCGAGGTCGGCCCCCTCGAATCGGCCATCGAATTCGGTGAGCTGCTGCTCCGTCAGATCATGGAATGACTCTCCACGTGCTATCAATTCGGTGACCAGTCCTCCAACGAGGAGATGCGCGACTCTGAACGGGACGCCTCTACCAACGAGTGCTTCTGCAAGATCAAGAGCCGTTACCCAATCAGATGGCGGAGGTGTATGGAACTCCGCGGTTGATAACATGCCTCCGAGAGCTTCGAGCGAACCCGCAAGAGTGTCATCCGCGTGAAACACGATCCGCTTGTCCTCCTGCAGGTCTCTGTTGTAGGTCATGGGCAAGCCTTTCTGCAGGGCAGCGATCGACGTGAGGTCTCCGATCACTGCTGCCGACCTACCCCGGACGAGCTCCGCAATGTCGACGTTCTTCTTGTGTGGCATTGCAGATGATCCCGTCGTGTAGGCGTCGGAGAAGGTGGCCCAACCGAATTCGCTCGTCGACCACAACAGCAGTTCCTCGGACAGGCGCGACAAGTGCAGCATTGCCTGAGTGGCGCACCAGACATACTCCGCCGCGACATCGCGAGACCCGACTGCGTCCATTGAGTTATCGAATATCGCCGTCATGCCAAGTAACTCAGCAGAAGCCTCCACATCGAGCGGGAGGGACGAACCTCCCGATGCGCCCGCACCGAGGGGCGATACGTCGATCCGAGCCATCACATCGGAGAATCGCTCAATGTCCCTCTTGATCATCCACGCATAGGCGAGCAGATGGTGCGCAAGCGGGATCGCCTGGGCCTGCTGGAGATGCGTGTAGCTCGGTACAACCGCATCACCCACCGATTCCGTCACATCGATCAGTACTCGGATGAAAGCGCTGAGTTGGTCGATACGGCTGCGTGCCGACCGCTTGAGATACAGCCTCAGGTCGAGCGCGACCTGATCGTTTCTTGACCTGCCTGTGTGGAGCTTGCCCGCGAGCTCGCCGATCGCTTCCCCAAGTCTCCGCTCAACCGCCGAGTGAACATCCTCGTCCGTTTCGATAAACACGAACCTGCCCGCCACTGCCTCATCCCTGATCGCTCCGAGAGTCTCGAGCATTGCAGCCGCCTCATCGGGAGTAAGTAGACCAACGCCGCCAAGCATGGTTGCGTGTGCAATGGAACCGTCGATGTCGTCGACGAGCATTCGCCGATCGGAGGTGTCCACCGTGAACCGCCACAGCTCCTCAGACGGCCCCTCCTCGAAACGCCCACCCGACCACAGAGTCATAGCCGCCCTCCGTGCGCCCGACAAACGACGTACGACGTACGACCCACGACTCCGAATCCTGTCCTATGCCGTAGGTCGTACGTCGTATGTCGTTTACTCACCTTCGCCGAGCCTTTTCTCCGCGAACGTGCGGAGTCGGAGGGATTGGAGGCGGATAAAGCCCTCGGCGTCTGATTGGTTGTATACATCATCTGCCTCAAAGGTCACAGTTGCCTCGTCGTATAGGTCATGCGTGTCGGAACGGCGCCCGTCGACGATCGCCTGCCCTTTGTACAGCTTCATCCTCGCCTCTCCTGTTACAGGTTTCTGGACGTCGTCCATGAACGATTGGAGCGCCTCGCGCTCTGGGGCGAACCAGAATCCGTTGTACACCATCTCGGCGTACCGGTTGGACAGCTCGTCGCGCAGGTGGGCGACCTCACGGTCCAGCGTCAACGATTCAACCGCTCGGTGGGCGTGATAGAGAAGAGTGCCTCCGGGTGTCTCGTAGACGCCGCGGCTCTTCATTCCAACGAACCGGTTCTCGACAATGTCCACTCGCCCGATGCCATGCCTTCCTCCGAGCTCATTTGTCCTCGTGAGGATCTCAACGGGAGACATCCTCACACCGTCGATTGACACGGGATCACCTGCTTCGTATCCGATCGTCACGAATTCCGCTTCATCTGGTGCGGCCTCGGGACTCACTGTCATCGCGAACATGTTCTCAGGCGGAGAGGTCCATGGGTCCTCCAGGACGCCTCCCTCGTACGAGATGTGAAGCAGATTGGCATCGGTGGAGTACGGCTTCTCCGGCGTAACAGGGACGGGAATGCCGTGGCGCTCTGCGTATGCCACAAGGTCGGCTCTGCCTTTAAGATCCCACTCACGCCATGGTGCGATCACCTTGATATCTGGCTTGAGAGCGTACGCCGAGAGTTCGAAACGCACCTGGTCGTTTCCTTTGCCTGTGGCACCATGTGCAATGGCATCGGCACCGGTGTCGATCGCGGCACGTACGAGACCCTTTGAGATCACCGGTCGCGCAAGCGAAGTGCCCATGTGGTAGTAGCCCTCATAGAGCGAGGATGCTCGAAAAGCGGGGAACACGTAATCGGTCACGAACTCCTCCGTGAGGTCTTCACAGATCGCCTCGGTCGCGCCCGTCTCGAGCGCTTTCACCCGCGCCTCCTCCACCTCTTCTCCCTGCCCAACGTCAGCTGTGTACGTAACGACCTCTGCGTTGTATTCCTCTTTGATCCACTTGAGGATGATGGAGGTGTCGAGGCCACCGCTGTACGCCAATACGACCTTCTTGATGTCACTTGCCATGGGTTTGCTCCATTCCTGTAAGTCTTCTTGAAAGTTCCGAGACGCCCACTTGCTCATCGGCGACGATGAGGATGGTGTCGTCTCCCGCAATCGTTCCGAGTGAACCGTTCAACTCAGCGGCATCGATGCGGCTTGCAACGAACTGCGCGGCGCCTGGGGGGACCTTCAGCACGATGAGACTGCCCGAGGTGACGATGCTCTCGACGAACTCGTCTACCGCCTCCAACAACGCTGCAACGGCTTCGTTGTCGGTGTCGGAATGCCGTGATATTCGATATCTGAAGCCACCGATGTCCTTGACGCGCTCTGCGCCCACCGAGTCGAGATCGCGAGAGATCGTCGCCTGGGTCACATCGAATCCCTTGTCCGCCAACAACGACTGGAGATCGCCCTGACTTGCGATGTCTCCCGAGCCGAGAAGGTTCCTGACCTCACGTCGTCTGGCGTTGGTGTCGGCTCTCACGGTCTCGTCTCCATCGTGATCATCGTTCCGATGCCTTCAGGCGTAAAAATTTCCAACAACAGGGCGTGCTGCATCCGGCCATCGAGGATGTGCACCTGGTCGACGCCGCCATCCACGGCATCGATGGCTGATCTGAGCTTCGGCAGCATTCCAGCAGAGACGGACCCGCCTTCGATGAGCTCCTCCAACTCGGGAGTTGTGATCCTGGAGATGAGGCTGTCATCGTCGCCGAGATTTCGATAGAGGCCCTCGACATCGGTCAGGTACACGAGCTTTCGGGCACCAAGGGCAGTTGCCAGAACGCTCGCTGCTACGTCGGCGTTGACGTTGTAGCTGGCGCCGTCCTCCCCGCGCGCAATGGGTGCCACCACAGGTACATATCCCTGATCCTGGAGACCCTCGATGAGATCGGTGTTGACTTTGGTAACTCTTCCCACGAAACCGAGCCGTTGATCCTCGGGCTCGGCGACGAACAGATTGGCATCGAGTCCTGACATCCCCGCTGCAACAGATCCGTGGTTGTTGATGAGCCGGACAATATCGGGGTTGATCTCCCCTACGAGAGTGGCCTGGACGACTCTCATGGTGTGTTCGTCTGTGACTCTGAGACCTTCGATCCATTGTGGTTCGATGCCCTGTTGCCCCATGGCTTTCGAGATATGGGGGCCCCCGCCGTGCACGATGACAGGCTTGATCCCGACGTAGTGGAGCATTGCGACGTCATCTGCGAATGTGCCACGTAGTAGATCGTCGACCATTGCCGAGCCGCCGTACTTGATGACGACGGTGGACCCCCTGAAACGGCTGATGAAGGGCAGCGCCTCCGAGAAGATGCCCGCCTTGCCCATGGTCGACGCAATACGGGGTTTTGCTGCGTGAGGTGTCGTATGCCCTGTCATGATCGTTCTCCGTTGAACGCCACGTACTCCGGCGTGAGATCGGTTGTGACGACACGCGCCCGGCCGTCGCCGCTACCCATGTCAATGGTGATCGAGAAATCGCCTGTCTCGATCGTCTCAAGCAAAGCTGCCTCGTCGAATCCCGCGCCCATGCCTCGCTCGAAGACGACTACTCCCTCGTACTCGACAGTGATCCTTCCCGGATCGATATCGATGGCCGAGGTGCCGAGAGCTCCAAGGATTCTCCCCCAATTCACGTCTCCCCCATAGAAGGAGGATCTCACGAGCGCCGAATCAGCCACGGTGCGCCCCAGTGCCCTGGAGTCCGCGTCGTCGGCTCCCCCAGTCAGGTTGATTGTCACGACTCGTGATGTGCCCTCAGCATCGGCTGCCATCTGGAGTGCAAGGTCACGACATACCTCTTCCATTGCCGCTGCGAACTCGTCATGGTCGGGAACAATGTGTGAGGCTCCTGAAGCCATGGCAATGACGGAGTCGTTTGTGGATTCGCAGCCATCGATGTTCAAAGAGTTGAATGACACTTCTACTGCGGCCCTGAGAATGTCATTGAGAACCGTGGGCTCAACGAGAGCATCGGTGGTGAGGAACGCCAGCATCGTTGCCATGTTCGGCCGAACCATGCCAGATCCCTTCGACATGCCTCCCACAACCCAGCCATTGCTCCGGACAACGGACTGCTTCACAACGGAATCGGTCGTCAATATGGCTCTGGCAGCAAGCGTTGCCGACTCCTCAGTTGGTGAGCGCCGAGATGCTGCGGATCTGATACCTGGGAGAACCAGATCCATCGGTAGCTGGGGTCCGATCGTCCCAGTTGAACTCACGAGCACATCACCCCGTTCGCACCCGATCTGGTCTGCGAGTGTCCCTGCCATCGCCACACCATTTGCAATGCCCTGGTCCCCCGTTGCCGCGTTTGCACAACCGGAGTTGATCACGATGCCACGTTTGAGTGCGCTGCGTCCAAGGCTCTCCCTATCAAGGACGACCGGGGCGGCTGCTGCCTGATTCAATGTGAACACTCCAGCCGTCGGACTTGGCGCGTCGGCGACGATCACTGCGACATCGAGAGCATCGGGTTTGATCCCGGCAGCAACACCCGCAGCTGAGAATCCGATGGCAGCGGTGACACTCACGGCATCCACCCCTCGCTCGGCAGCCCAGTGGATTCGCCGAATCCGAACATCAGGTTGGCGCTCTGTACAGCTTGACCGGCTGCACCCTTCACGAGATTGTCGATGGCCGAGACGATGACTACCGTCGACGTCCGTTCATCGAGGTGGATCGACACCATGAGATTGTTGGATCCAACAACCCAACGAGTCTCCGGCGGAGCTTCGCTTCGTTTCACGAAGAGTGCGTCCACATACTGTTCATCGAATGCACCGGTGAGTGACTCAAGGGAGGTATCTGTTGCAGCGCTTGCGTAGATCGTTGAGAGAAGACCGCGCTGCATCGGTACAAGGTGGGGTGTGAACAACACCGATGTGGGCGCGGTACCAAACATGTCGAGTGTTTGTTCCATTTCGGGACGATGCCGGTGCGTGAGCATACTGTACGCCTTTACGGACTCATCGATCGCACCGTACTGCAGCGAGCCTGACACGCCTCGACCGGCGCCAGACACACCAGACATCGAATCCACCACAATGCCTCTGGTTTCGATGAGCCGTGCATCGATAAGTGGAACGAGCGGAATGATCGCAGAGGTTGGATAACACCCTGGCACTGCCACCCGATCACTGGGCGCAATCGAGTCACGGAAAAGTTCAGGAATCCCATACACCCACTTTCCGAGTTCCTCCGGGTACGGGTGATCCTGGCCATATGCCTCGAGATACCTCTCCGGCGTGTCAAGTCTGAAGTCGCTCCCCAGATCAACAATCTTCGACCCGCTGCCTGCGAGCTGCATGGCGGGTTCGCCCGAAGCGCCATGGGGTAGAGCCATGAAGACCAGGTCGGTCTCAGAAACCCTCTCGAGATCGAATGCCTCGAGTGCTCTATCTCCGCCCGATAGCTGTGGATGCACTGCACCGAGCGTCTCCCCCGCGCTCCGGTGTGCGCCGAGGAAGGACACCTCGAAACCAGGATGGTTGTCGACGAATCTGATCAGTTCGCCACCGGCATAGCCGGAGGCACCGAGAATTGCGACGGAGTACATCCATTCAGTATACGCATATGCAACAATAAGTGCATAGAAGAGGTCAGGAAAGACCTATCGCGAAGCTGCCCAGTCGTCCAGGATCGCATATGCCTCCGCTTTCGTGAAGGGGCCCTCCTCAATGCGGTGCTCGAGCAACATGTTCATGATCTCGCCAACCTGACGCGATGGCTTCAATCCCAGATGCTGCATGACATCGTTGCCGTCAATAGGTGGACGCAGACTGTCGAGCTCCTCCTTCGCCGCAAGCTCAGAGATCCGCTCCTCGAGATCGTCGATGCGTTTCGAGATGGTGCGCGCTCGACGCTCATTCCTCGTGGTCACATCGCATCGGACCAACTCGTTGAGGTCCTCAAGCAGAGCGCCGGCGTCTCGCACATAACGACGAACCGCCGAATCGGTCCAACCCATCTTGTAGGTGTGGGGACGCATGTGCAGAAACACGAGCTGTGATGTGTCCTTGATCATGTCCTTGGGATACCGCAATTCGTTCATGCGAATACGCGTCATGCGGGCACCAACGACCTCGTGGTGGTGGAACGACACTCCGCCCTTTCCGAACTCCCTCGTAGCTGGCTTCCCGATGTCGTGAAACAATGCGGCAAGCCTCAGTCGAAGCCTTGGACGAGACTTGCCAACCACCGCAATCGTGTGAGCAAGAACGTCCTTGTGTTTGTGGATGGGATCTTGTTCCACGGCGAGGGCAGGCAGCTCAGGGATGAATTCATTTGCCAGACCGCTGTCGACGAGTGCCTCGAGGGCACCAACGACATGATCGCCCACAATGAGCTTGTCGAATTCGTTGCGGATCCTCTCTGCCGAGACGATCTGAAGCCGTTCCTTGAGCTGCACGACTGCCCTGAGCGCATCCTCGCTCGAGGTGAAGCCAAGCGTGGACATGAATCGGAATAGCCGGAGCATCCTGAGCGGGTCGTCACCAAAGGAGATGGCTGGGTCCATGGGTGTCCGCAGCTCCTGTGCCACAAGGTCCTGCAAGCCGCCGTGTGGATCGATCATCTCTGGCTCGTCGCCAAGATTTGTTGGAATCCTGATCGCCATGGCATTGACCGTGAAATCACGCCGAGCGAGGTCCTCGACGATGTCATCGCCAAAGGAGACGACCGGTTTACGGGAATCGTCGCGGTACATCTCGGAGCGGAACGTCGTGATCTCGTAGATATGCTGGTTCTTCACCAGGCCGATGGTTCCAAACGCCTTCCCTGCCAGATACACCGAACTGGCCCATCCCGCTCCGATGCGTTCGATATCGTCTGGTCTTGCATCGGTCGTGAAATCGAGATCATCATTGTCGCGCCCCAAGAGCGCGTCCCTCACGGATCCTCCGACGAGATACAGGACGTGGCCCTCTGTACCAAATAGCGCGGCAAGCTCGCCAACATCGTCGGACATCATTGCAGCCATGCGGTCGGGGATCATCTCGAGCCCTCAAGCCTTCCTCTGTTGGCCAGCTCGTCGGCGTACTCATTCCATCTAAAGCCGACATGTGCCTTGATCCAGGTGACGTCGAGATTGGGACGCTGCCTGTAGACCCGGTATGCCTCCTTGACGAGATCAAGATTCTGCACAGGCCCACTCTTGCGCCGCCACCCCTTCTTCTCCCAGCCAGCTGCCCATTCGTTGATGGTTCTCACTGCCAGATTCGAATCGGAATAGACAGTGGCTGGCGTGCCTTCTGGCACGAGGCTCGCCGCCTCGATCAGCGCAAGGAGTTCCATGCGGTTGTTCGTGGTCTCTCCACCATATCCGTACGCCTCGTCAATGATCTCGTTCTCCTTCACATACACGGCGCCCCAGCCTCCTGGTCCTGGATTCGGAGACGAACTTCCATCGGTGAACACGCCAGTCCTCGGGCCGCCACCCGACGACCCGATCTCGGATTCACTCCGGGACTGATTGGAACTCTCGCCACTCCTGCAGTCGCGGCATTGGCGAGGCGTCCAACCGGGATATCTCTTGAGTATCGACTCGGGCAACGTGAAGGACGTGCCACAGTCGCGACATTCGAATTCGGGCATGGCCGACAGAGTAGGAAGATTCACGACGGGACAGCGCGTCCTGTGCCAGCTGTTCGGCTCTCAGCTGCCTTGTATCAGCTCGCTGCGGCCTGGCCGACGCCGGCCGCGATCTTGAAGTCCCTCGGGGCGGTCACATGCATAAGAGCGTCGGCGAATGCTAAGTCAGCAGATTGATACTTCTTGGTGATCGCCTGATCAAGGGTTTGCATCCCGTAGAAGGCACCTTCGATCATCACTTCCAGCACATCGTCCGTCTGCTCGGGGTCGATCAGCCGTTCTTGAATGGCTTCGGTATTGACGAGGATTTCAGCTACTACGACCCGCCCATTTCCGTCAGCCTGCGTGATTAGCCGCTGCGAAACAATGGCGCTCAGAGTCGTGGCGAGCATCTGGCGTGTGCGGCGCTCCAGGTAGGGGGGGAAAGAGTCGAGAATTCTTCGAATGGTCTCCATTGCATCGAGTGTGTACATCGTCGTGATCACCAGATGGCCGGTCTCGGCCGCCACAAGAGCGGCCTCTATGGTGTCCCGATCGCGGAGTTCACCGACGTAGATGACGTCAGGGTCCTGTCGAAGAGCCGCATACGCGCCCTCAGTGAACGATGGGGTATCCACTCCGACCTCGCGTTGGCTGATGATCGATTTCTTGTCCCTGTGAAGAACCTCTATTGGGTCCTCGATCGTCACGATCGTGTTTCTGCGCGAGTTGTTGATGTGGTCGATCATTGCAGCACAGGTTGTCGTCTTGCCTGAACCTGTCGGGCCGGTGACGATGATCAACCCACTCGACTCCTCGCACGAATCCGCAACTGCCGTCGGCAGACCGAGATCGGCGAGGGACTTTGCCGCAGGGGCGACTGATCGTACGACAATGTTCACGGACCCCCGTTGCCGATACGCGTTGACACGGAATCGGCCAAGACCTGCTCGCCCGTAGGCAAAGTCGATGTCGGTTAGATCATCGATGGAGCCCTCTGACCGATCAGGCAGAAGGCCCAGCAGGAGACTGTGCGTATCCTCCGCGGAGAGCGGGGTCAGCTCCGCGGGATGCAGCAGGCCATCGATCCGGTAGGCGGGCGGCGAACCGACCTTGAGGTGTAGATCAGACCCTTCGAGCGAGACGAGTTTTTCGAGGAGCTCGTCGAGGCTCGTTGTCGAATCTGTCACGTTCTACTCCCGAAATACGCATGGTGTCCTCAACCGATATCGGACGCAGAGCTCAACTCCTTAACGAAGTTCCCAGTACGGGGAGAGAGATTCAATGGCAAGATCTACCATTCGAATTGCCGCACCGGAGACAGTTTCGGGCAAGTCGAACTCAGCGACGTGCCCTGTGAGCCCATCAACTGTTGTGGTGGAGGATTCCCTGAGGGCTCTGAGGTCATATCCACCCTCAAGAAACGCGATCACGTTCCGTGTGGGCAGCAGGTCCGAAATCGACTTTGCAAGCCATCCATAGTGCTCCGACTCCAGCAGCAGGCCGCCGAGGGGGTCGAGGCGATGCGCGTCATATCCGTTGCTGATGAGTATCCAGTCCGGGGAGAACTCCTCGAGAACCGGCAGGACTATCCGAGCGAAAGCAGCCAGATAGGAGTCTGCGGTCGTACCACCCGGCAGGGGAACGTTCACTGTGGTGCCCACGCCGCTCCCTGCACCACTCTCGCCGATCCAACCTGTCCCCGGATACAAGGGGAACTCGTGGACGGAGACGTACAGGACATCCGGATCTCCATAGAAAGTCTCCTGGGTTCCGTTCCCGTGATGTACATCCCAGTCGACAATCGCGACCCTATCTCCACGCTGCCTCAGGTACGCGGCGGTGATCGCAATATTGTTGAAGAGGCAGAACCCCATTGCACGAGCTCGGAGCGCGTGGTGGCCAGGAGGTCGCACCACAACAAATCCTGCATTGACGTCGCTTCCAGTGAGCGACTCCACCGCGGCAGGGCCAGCACCAGCCGCGTGCATGGCTGCATTGAACGATGCAGGTGCGACGTATGTGTCGGGATCCAAGCCGCCTCCACCCAGTGCGCAGAAATCGGCCAACTCATCGATGTACTCGCGTGCGTGAACCAACTCAAGGACGCTGCGATCCACCGCGGGCGCCTCGAGATCAACTATCTCGGTAGACGCAGCGCGCACTCCGTCAATGACGGGAATGAGTCGATCGACTTTCTCAGGATGGCCAGATGGAGTGACGTGGGCGTTACTTGATTCATGGGTTACGAGCAGAATGGACATCCTGAATTGTCCCATGCACCTGACCCCCACGAATCGCGGTTACCCTGTTGGCGCGTGGCGCGACCCACGGAGAGGTCTTGGCACTAGTAGACACACCGCATCGAGTTTTTCAACGTGGAACCTGGCCAGGTTCTGTTTCGCTTCGCCGTGGATGGGCCAGAGCAGAGGCTCGGCCCTGGAACTCAAGCGTTGACGACGCATCGCTTCGCGTCATTCGCGGAGGAAGCGGCTTCATCGGAGCGTGTGTGGAGAAGCTGAAACTCGCTGGCGCACCTGCCATCCTGTCAACGCCGCTGTCACGCTCCGCCAGGAAGCCATGGGAATCCGCTGGGTTTACCGACTACATCGATCTAGCTCTCATGCGGCTTGGTCTCGACGAACCGATTGACGCTCCCCGACATCTCGTGGTGCGCGATGCCGAACCTGACCTTGTCGCAATGCTCGAGATCGACCGCGTCGCCTTTCCCGCGTTCTGGAGATTCGACGACCTTGCGCTTGCGGAATCGACCCAGGCAACCTCCAAGTCGAGTGTCCTCGTGATAAGGGACGGCGACCAGGGTCTTGCGGGGTTCGCCGTCGTTGGCTACGGCCATGCGATCTCCTATCTCCAACGTGTTGCAGTTCATCCCGACTGGCAGGGCCAGGGGATGGGCCGCAGCCTCGTACGGGCAGCCAGTAGAAGCGCCAGGCGTCAGGGTTCGAGGGCCATCCTGTTGAACACGCAATTCGACAACACGTCAGCGATCGGCCTCTACGAGACCGAGGGGTTCGTCCAGCTCCCGGAATCGTTGGCAGTACTCAAGTCCGGATAGGTCCGTGCCTCCCAGGCTCCCCGATCGATATCGACTCAACATCCGCCTGGGTAGCGACGGGGATATAGAAGAGTGGTTTGGACAGGACGAGTCGCTTGATCGACCTGTGCTTATCAGATATCTGGCCCCCGAGTCGTCACCGGAGCGTCACGTTGTGTTTCTCGAGAGCGTTCGCTCTGCTGCCGCACTCAATGACATCCACCTTCAGAAGGTGTTCGCTGCCGCAGAAACGACCGCTTCGGCATACTCAGTGTCGGAGTGGGATGGCGGTGTCACGATCGCCGACAGGCTTCGTGCGGATGAAGCGATTCCAGTCGACGAGTTCCTGCCGAACGCCTCGGGGCTCTGCCTCGCCCTCTCAAAGTTTCACGATCTCGGCGGTGTCCACGGTGCCATCGACACTTCATCCATCCACTTCTCGGCGGCCCATCCTGTCAAGCTCGGAGCGTTCGGTAGGAACCAACGTTGGTCAGATCCTGCTAGCGACACCACGGCTCTCGCCGAGGTGCTCCGAGCCGCGATCACCGGCACCAACGACACGACCGTGTTCCCCTCAGATGTGATCGACGGCATTGCCCCCGGGGTGGACGAGGCGCTGAGGGGTGGGATCGATGGCACGCTGGATGCAGCTGCACTGGCGCGGTCTCTTCAGGCTGCTCCTCACGTTGCAGCGGCTCAGGGGGTCCCGATTCGCCCCTGGCGAACGCTCGCACTCTTCGGTGCAATAGTTCTCCTCATTTCGCTCGTCGCCGCGGTAGGACTCGCCGCCAACTTCGATCCGAATTCGCCCGTGCTCTATCCGATCTCAGCCAAGCCCACAACGTCCACGACAACCGTTCCGCCCCAGGTCACCGATCAAACCGATGATGCCACGCGTCTACCCGCAACCGTCACCGTGTATGACCCTCTCGGTGACGGAACGGAGGGAGATGACACGATCCCGAATGCGATAGACGGTGATCGGTCAACAGCATGGGAGACCGAGGCCTACTCGAGACAGCTCAGCGAGGTGAAGGACGGTGTCGGTCTGGTGTTCGATCTCCAGGGCACGCCCGAGACCGTGTACATCAGCGGCTCCCCCGGTACGACATTCGCCATTGCCTGGGCAGCCTCCGCCCCCGAGGACCCGGCGGAGTGGGAACACATTGCGCGAGGCACGTTGCTTCTCGCTGAGTCCCGCATTCAGCTACCCATTCGTGGCGGCGGATTCTGGCTCCTCTGGCTCACGAACCTACCTGAACGACCGGACGGCTCCTATCAGACCCGCATCACCGACATCCGCTTTGCGCCTTGAAATCGACACACAACATACTGCACACGATCGGAGACCGTTGTCGTATGTCGTGTGTCGTGTGTCTACTGTCGTCTCCACATGACTGACCGTGCCGATCAAGACATCGAGCTCATCGACCAGTACCTCGCTGGGGACATCGATGCATTCAACGAGTTGGTCGCAGCACACGAGGACCGTGTGTTTGCGATCTGCCTCCGCATGCTTCGGAACCGTGAGGCAGCCCTCGACGCCACACAGGACACGTTCCTCACCGTGTTTCGCAAAGCTGACAAGTACAAGGCGCAGGCTGCGTTCTCGACCTGGCTCCACCGGGTGACGGTGAACACCTGCTATGACCATCTTCGTCGCGAGAAACGTAAGAGAGCGGATCAACTTCCAGACACACACGACCCTGCCGATCCCCAGGCAATGGACCCCTTCAACGCCGTCGACGTTCGTTCCGATATCGAGGTTGCGCTCCAAAAACTGATCCCTGAATTCCGAGCAGCCGTCGTGCTGGTCGATCTTCAGGGCATGTCGCTAGAGCAGGCCAGCGATACCCTCGATGTACCGACAGGGACTATCAAGAGTCGGCTCTTCCGAGCTCGAAAGCAACTTGCTCAAAGTCTCGGGAACCTCAGGCCCCCACCTGAGCATCCAAAGGGAGACACTGGAGAAACATGAACGACAAAGACCGCGACCTCATCATTGCGCTTGCACAGGGCAACCTCAGCGCAACAGCTGCTGGGGAAGCCGCGGCGCGTATCGAGGCCGACCCCGAACTCGCCGCCGAGTACGCTGAGCAGGTTGTCGCTCTCGAATTCCTTCAGTCGGCCCCACCCCCCGTGATGAACGCGGCCGAACGTTCAACGCTTCGCATGAACCTCACCACACAGCTCGGACTCCTGCCAGTCGCGTCACCCGCGGCAGTGGCACCCAAGACGAAGTCCCGATGGTGGGTGCCAGCGTTCGGAATGGCAACCGCTGCTGTAGTGGTGTTCGCGTTCGTGGTCTTCCCCGGCTCCCAGCAGGATTCATTCCAGGAAGTCAGCATGCAGCTCGATGATGCCTCTGCAGAAAGCTCGCAGGTCGCCGAATCAGCTCCTCAAACAACCGCTGCCGCATCCGCCTCCGCAGAGGATTCTGGAGGAGCCGAATTCGACAGTGCCGCTGTACCCCCTCCTCCCATTGAGGGTCCTGTGTCGGTATATGAAACGGACTCCTTTGGACTCGACGAACTCCTGAACCAGGCTGATGGCGCCGATAGTGTCGAAAGCGTTCAGCGTCAGATGTCCAATCTGAGCTTCAAGTCTCGCGTGGACCTGAGTTCGGACGAAGTCAATGCGTGCCTCAACGAACTCTCTACTGAACTTCCCGATGAGATTCTCGAAGTTCTCGTGATCGGCGCAGATGTCGAGGGGGAACAAACAACAGTCCATGTCGGATTCGATTTCGGCGACGGTGTTGAAGACGGAATGAGCTTCGTGCTTGATTCCTGCGAACTGGTCGAACACGCACCCCAGGGCTGAACGACGATCTCGGCGGGCTACTGGTGGTCTGTCGCTGGACTGGTGTCTGGGTGTCTACGTGGCATCGGCGTTCCTGGCAAGGACGCACAACGCAGGCGCAGTCTGGACTGCGCCAAGGCGGAGGACGCCGCCAGGGGCGTCGAGGACCGGAGAGACACGGCATCCAATTCTGCGACAGACCACTAGGCTCATGCTCACTATGCCTGAACAAAACCCATCGATCCCTGTCCGCGTTGCGGACGGTCTTGAGCAACTCGCCACGAAGATCAGAGAAATGACGGTCGATCGGGCCGCCGTCGCAGTCACCTGGGCCGCTGTCGGCGTGATAGCGTTTATAGCGGGCGTCACCGCAGTTGTCTGGCTCCTCGTGGGAATATTCCGTGCGCTTGGGGCGCTGATGGGTACGGAAACCGCCTACGCCGTGGTGGGTCTGATCCTGATACTGGTGGGTGCCTTTGTCTGGTCTCGGCGGTATCCCCAGGACAGATCAGCACAGCAGGAGTAGTTCGCATGACCGAAACAGTTCTCATCATTGGATCAGGACCCGCGGGTCTGACCGCTGCCATCTACGCAGCTCGCGCCGATCTCGAACCCTTCATGATCGAAGGCATGGAGCGCGGCGGGCAACTCATGATCACAACCGACGTCGAGAATTATCCCGGTTTCCCCGACGGTGTCATGGGGCCGGACCTTATGGAGCAGATGCGAAAGCAGGCGGAACGGTTCGGTACCCGAATCGTCAGTTCGGACGTAACAGACGTCGATTTCTCCCAAAGGCCGTTCACGGTTTCCGTTGGTCAGGACACCTATTCCGCGCAGAGCATCATCATCTCAACTGGTGCCTCTGCACGCTGGCTCGGTGTCGAGGGCGAGGAAAGGCTTAGGGGGTTCGGCGTCTCCGCTTGCGCCACGTGTGACGGGTTCTTCTTCAGAGACAAGGAACTCCTCATCGTGGGAGGAGGAGACACCGCAATGGAAGAAGCGCTCTTCCTCACAAAGTTCGCCTCAAAGGTAACTGTGGTGCATCGGCGTGACGAGTTCAGAGCATCGCGCATCATGGTTGATCGTGTTCTCGAACATCCGAAGATCGACGTGCTCTGGGATTCCGTCGTTGTCGAAATCGTCGGAGACACGCTCGTGACGGGCGCCAAGATCCGCAACGTCAAAACGGACGAAGTCACCGACTTCGAAGCCGACGGCGTGTTCGTCGCCATCGGCCACACCCCCAACACAAAGGTGTTTGCGGGTGAGATCGACCTCGATGAGGATGGCTATGTGCTTACCGAGCCCGGCGCGACGGCGACCTCCGTCGAGGGCGTCTTCGCTGCGGGAGATGTAACAGACAAGGTCTATCGCCAAGCCGTCACTGCAGCAGGGTTGGGGTGCCAAGCCGCACTCGATGCACAGCGCTGGCTGCACGAACAGTCCTAGGAACACAATCAACTCCGCCCCTTGCGGGTTCAAAGTCAGGAGACACAATGGGTGAGAACACAACCACAGTCACGGATGCAGATTTCGCTGCCACGATCGCTTCAGACACGCCAACTCTTGTCGACTTCTGGGCCGAATGGTGCGGCCCATGCAAGATGATGGACGGGCCGCTCGACGAACTTGCAGGTGAGAATGCAGGCAAGCTGACCGTCGCCAAACTCAACGTCGACGAGAACCCCACGACGATGAGTTCCTATGGTGTGATGAGCATCCCGACACTCATCGTCTTCAAGGACGGCGAGGAGCAGCGTCGGTTCGTCGGAGCTCGAAGCAAGGGCCAGCTCACATCTGAACTCTCCGAGTTCCTGAATTAACGTCGATTCGGACTTGTGCGGCTCTATCACCGGGGAGATCGCGGCGAACCGGTTCGCGACGTTCAGGATCGACTAACGGTGCTGAGCCATTCAGTGCTCCCCGACGAACCGGGTGTCTTTGGAGAGGGAACCGCTTCTGCCGTTGCAGCGTTCCAGACCGAAAGGGGCCTCCCTGTCGACGGAATAGTCGGTCCCGATACCTGGCGAGCCATCGTGGATGCTGGGTACCGGCTGGGCGACCGACTTCTCTACCACCGTGTTCCGATGATGCGAGGCGACGACGTTGCCCGGCTGCAGGCTCTTCTCAACTCGCTCGGGTTCGACACAGGCAAGGTCGACGGTGTCTTTGGACCAGATACGCTCAAGGGACTCCTGGATTTCCAGGCCAACCGCCAACTGGCAGAAGATGGGATTTCTGGAGCAATCGTCAGCGAAGAGTTGCAGTTAATGGAGATGGCAACTCAGAAGCCAGGTCGTGAGGCAGTTCGCGAGCGTCAATGGCTCGCTTCATTGCCCACCAGCATCGCCGGGCAGCGTATCTACCTCGATCCGGAATGCCGAGACCTACGCGAGGGGCTTGAGGCATGGACCGCGACAACCGCGGCTTTTGGAGCACTTCAGCTTCTGGGTGCGGCTCCAACAATAAGCCGAAGTGTCGATACCGAGCCTCCTGCACGATTGCGGGCCCAGCGAGCAAATCGTCTCGACACGGACGTCGTTGTTGGATTTCTGCTCGTCGGCGACGGCGATGAGGGTGTGTACTACTTTCATTCCGAGCATTCCCGATCCGAGGGCGGGCTTGAGATTGCAACACGCCTCGCTGAACGGCTCGGCGTGAGACCCCAGGGCAAGACCCTCCCAATGCTGAAAGAAACGCGATCTCCTGCGGTGATCGTTGCACTCCGATCCATGAATCGTCGCACGGGCCGCATCGTGGCCAACTCGCTCGCGTCGATGTTCGAGGGCTAGGGATACCGGGCCACAGACTTCCGGCCTACTCGGGTCCAGGTGCGAAGAGGTGTCTGTAGATGCGCTCCAGATCGTCGGACGAGGAGTACTTGATCATGATCTTTCCTCCTTTGCCACGGTAGTCAATACGCACCGTGGTACCCAACCTGTCCTGAAGCCTCCCCTCGAGTTCGATGATCGCAGCCGGTCGAATGGTTTTGGAGCGGGTGCTCGAGGTCTGCCCCTGTGTGGCCCGCAGCCTGATCGCCTCCTCCACGCGCCGGACCGTCCATCCTTCGGCCGAGGCGCGTTCGGCGATATGTACGGCATATGCCTCATCCTCTGATCCAAGGAGCGCTCTTGCATGGCCGGCGGTAAGTTCTCCCCCGACGAGCATCGCCTGTATTGCAGTCGGAAGCTGCAACAGACGCAGCGTGTTCGTAACCGTTGATCGGCTCTTCCCCACCTGTTTGGCCACACCATCATGAGTCATTCCATATTCTTCCAGCAACTGCTGATAGGCTGCAGCTTCCTCGAGAATGCTGAGATCTTCGCGCTGCAGGTTCTCGACGAGAGCCTCGGTAAGATTCGCCTCGTCATCCCCCTCGTCGCGAATCACGGCCGTAATCGACTCAAGGCCAACCTGTTTCACCGCCCGGAGTCGCCGCTCTCCTGCAACCAGAACGTACCCATCCGCCACTTTGCGAACCACGATCGGCTGCAACAGCCCAATCGCTTCGATCGAGGACGCCAGAGCGTCCAGAGACTCAGCGTCGAACTCTGCGCGCGGCTGTTTGGGGTTGGGCGCCACAGCATCTGTAGGGATCTCTGCATAGCCCGAGATCGGTCTGTCCTGGGGCAGCAGGGCATCAAGGCCCCTCCCCAGTCCACTCTTACGTGCGGCCATGGCGCCTCCTGAACTCGCGCGAAAGCTCCCTGTAGGCGATCGCTCCTCGTGACATATCGTCGTATGCTTCGATCGGTTCTCCATAGGACGGCGCTTCGGACAGGCGTACTGTCCTGGGAATCACCGTTCTGTAGGCCGTATCGCCAAAATGGCTCCTCACCTGTTCGACGACGTCAGCAGCAAGGGTCGTGCGGCCATCGAACATCGTCAGTACAACACCTTCAACCTTGAGTTGAGGGTTTAGGTTCCCGGTGACCAATTCGATGTTTCGCGTCAGCTGGCTCACTCCTTCAAGTGCGTAGTACTCACACTGGATCGGAATAAGTACCTCGTCGGCCGCGGCAAGGCCATTGATCGTCAGCAGCCCAAGAGATGGAGGGCAATCGATTAGGACAAAGTCGTAGTCATCGCCAATCTCCTTGAGCGACTTCTTCAATCGTTGCTCCCTTGAGAACATCGACACAAGTTCGATCTCGGCGCCAGCTAGCTCGATTGTTGCGGGAAGCACATGAAGGCCTTGTACAGACGTGGGTTCGAGGACATCGCTGACGGCTGCATCATCGACGAGCACGTCGTACGTCGACATCTCGATAGTCGAGCGGTCGATCCCCAATCCCGAACTCGTGTTGCCCTGGGGATCCAGATCGACGATAAGCACTCGTTCGCCTTGAAATGCAAGGCCTGCTCCCAGATTTATGGCCGTTGTTGATTTACCAACGCCACCTTTCTGGTTTGCGATGGCGACTATTGTGGCTGAGGACATCGCTTGTGAGCTCCTGTGTGTGTCAACTACGTTGTATCCTGAGAAGCCAAGCAGGCGAATCAAATACGCCCGCACCCTCAGATACAAGGTTGAAGATAGTATCAGCCGGGGGCGGAGGGGGTGATTTAGGTTGCTCCCGTCTACTCCAGGCGAAAATCCCACTGCCGCCCTGTGTCCCAAGCCGCTGATATGCCATTGCGGCCTCTTCGATCCTCAGCGAAGCACGGAATGTCGTGATATCAAAGGTGTCGTCGATATCGGCTATGTCCATCGTTCGTACGTCCACGTTCCCAAGCCCGAGAATTCTCAATGCACGAGCGGCGAGTCCAGAACGCCGCTCCGATCGGTCGACCAGTGTTACCGCCAGGTTCGGACGTGCTATGGCAATGGGTATCGCGGGCAGACCGACACCGGATCCCACGTCAATCAGCGTCGAAGCGGCCTCGCCGATTAGCCGGAGGAAGGCTAGGGAATCTCCGATATGGCGATCAAACAGCCGTGGAGCCTCACCCGCGCCGATCCCTCCCGCCCGCATGGCTTCATCCAGGAGCCACTGCTGATACACCATCAGGAGTCGTCGCTGATCCCTCGACCACTCGATTCCCAACCACTCACCCACTCTGTCGAGTCTGTGTTGATCGCTCATAGGTGTTTCACGTGAAACACGACCCTACCACAGATCAACAGTCCCTCCTGTGTGCAACACGGCTTCATTCCTCATTCTCTCCGCCAACTGCCAGAGGCGTATCTGTGATTGTCCATTCGCTGCGTAGGTTCACGCCGAATTCGATGTGCACGAATTCGGTATCTGGTCGTCCTCCCCTTGTGGGAGGACCAACGAGCGAAGCGAGTTAGGAGCGGGCTCCGGCTTGCGAACCCGTCGCGGTTGGACCCTCTGGTCGGAGGCAGTGCTCTCTGACGTGCAGAGCCTTGAGTTGCCGGAGTGTGAAGTTGAGGGCATGCGGGCTGCGCCCCCTCCGGAACAGCGACTTCGTCGCCCTTCCGTCCTCCCACGAGGGGAGGACAATCAGAGACTGGGGGGCTCGAAAGGAACGCCGCGCTTTCCCGCTCGCGCTCCCCCCTAGATCCTCGCTACGCTCGTCTCCTGTCCCCCCTAAACCTCAATCCACGAACTGCGAGAGGTGCATCCGGCTTTGTCGGGTCGCTGCATAGGTTCACGTCGATTG
>JAMBLH010000022.1 GCA_023336875.1 Actinomycetes bacterium | reverse complement strand
TGAGCAGTTTGAGAGTGGTGCGAGGACGGCGAGCGGTGTTCGGCACTGACTAGTCAGTCGTCCGTTTGCGGTGACAGCGGTTTCTGGAGGGTCAGAGACTCCGGCATCCCGGGGTTGTCCGTCAGCACTCGCTTGAAGTCGCGAAAGCCGTTCGCTCGGTAGAAGGCACGGGTTCGTTCATATGGTTCGTAATCAACTGATTCACCAAGGGTCTCGACCTGTACATCGGTGACCCCGGAGACACGAAGACGGTCCTCCGCAAACTCGATCAGGCGTGCGCCGATCCCGTGCCGGTGATGGTCGGGGCTGACTGCGATCCAGGCGATCTCACCGATGTCGCCGCGTGAACACCAAGTGACCCAACCGACGACGGCACCAGCCACTTCGGCAACGGCACCGGCCTGCTGGGGAAGTGCTTCCGTGATCTGCTCGATTCCGAGGTCGTTGAACCACTCAGGAAGCGACAGTGCAATGGCCATCGCCGCGTCGAAGTCGTCGACCGTCTTGAGCCGGAGTTCTACAGAATCGGTGGTCACCCTCGTACGGTACTCAGCTGTCTGGCTGTTCGGTCCCGCGCCGGCCTGAGGGCAGGTCATGCCTCCAACAAGTGCCCGTGCCATGGACGAACTATGGGCGATCTAGGGGGTGGCCCAGAAGCCGAAATGAGCCTGTGCTGCGTCGTCTTGTCGGTGAGGCCCGCTGAAGATCATCGGGGGCGCGGCACGTTCGCCGATCTCAGAGGCGGAGATCATGAATCCCATCGGCTCCATCCCCGGCGGTGCAGCAAGTTCCGAGAGGCGATCGTGGGAGAGCCCGAATACGACGAGACGAGCACCCGCCCAGAACATCGCGCCGACACACATGGGGCACGGCTCGCAAGATGCGTAGACGGTCCCAAGCGAGAGCTTGCCGAGAAGGCTCTTCTGCTGGAGGACTTGAACGAGTCTCGTCTCGGCATGCGCCATCAGATCACGGTTCGTATTCACCCGGTTGCGGGCTTCCGCGACGATCTCGCCATCGACTGCAAGGAGGGCACCGAAGGGGTGGTCCCCCTGACTGCCCGCTTCTTCGGCCAGTTCGAAAACTCGGCTCAACAAGGCGTTCTGATCCACGCGAAAGAGACTAGCCAGTGGACAACGGCCGACCCAGACCGCCGACTTTCGGCTGACGATACGTCCGTGAAGCGATCAGCGGTCCGAGGTGCCGATGTGGGCGCGTGGTTGGGTATCTCGGTGGGCCCTGATCTTCGTCAATCTGAGGAGTCGGTCAGAAGATCACCGTGGTGAGATCGTCCGCAACCACGAGATCACCTCGGTAGCCGCCTGATCGGACGCCCATCTCGAATGCTGCCATCTCCTCCGGTGTATCGGGAGCCGGCACGAGATGCGTCAGAACCAACTGTCTCACTCCGGCTTGCTGCGCCATGCTCCCAATCTGGGAGCACTCGGAGTGGTAGGCGAGCAGCGCTTCCGGATCGGAGACGAGGTCCGCAAGGCCCTCTGCACGTATCGCCTCGTGCACGAGCACGTCGACACCTCTCGACAGGTCACCGATCTGTTGGCAAACGGCAGTGTCACCCGAGATCACCACCGAGCCGTCGGGCGTGTCAATCCGATAGCCAACCGCGCCGGCACCACCGGATCGTGCTCAACGGCAATGGCGGAGACCGTCACTTCGCCGAATCGTGCAACCAGGATCGGGTCAGTCTTCGATGGCGAGAACCTCCTCACATCCATCTCGGGCCGGTTCGGTCGATGGGTGTGGAGTTGACGAATCGTGATCTCGTTCTGCCAAATGTCAAGCATCCTCTCGATGATGTTGGCGGCTTCGCCATCCGGTGCGTAGAGAGGGAGATCCGGTTGACCGAGCCGTTGAATGTCGTCGAGCCAGCGTGTCATGATGAGGTCGGGCACGCCGACGATGTGGTCCGATTGGTGGTGCGTGACGAACAGGGCGTCGAGTTCCGTCAACTTCTGACGGGCACCGGCCAACCGCATCACGTTTCCACGGCCCGCATCGAACTGGAGTGCAGTATCCCCACTACGCACGAGCACACCTGCACCGGCGCGTTCGGGTCGCGTCTCCGGAGTACCGGTCCCTGTGATCGTGACGGAGGTTGTCATGGCTCGCTTGTCGACCCTACATCATTGCGCTCACCCGGCACATCTCGCGAAGCGACAGTCCTCGGCTCGGCGCGATGGACGTGAGCCACAGATGTCCGGTATTACGTTCAGCTCACATGGCCTGGTCACAACCCCCTGAGCGCCGCCACGGGTGGTGCTTGGCGCATGTCGGTTGGGGTCTGGCGCGGGAAAGGTGGGCTAG
>JAMBLH010000021.1 GCA_023336875.1 Actinomycetes bacterium | reverse complement strand
TACATCGTCAGGCCATGGCGCATCCGATCCAAGACCAGACCAGAGGACGGCTGGATTCTCTTCATGCTCGCGACGATCGGCGTCTCAGGCCTGTTCACCGAGGCAGCACGGATCTCGCTGGTGGGCAGACCTACCTTCGAACAGTGGTCGATTGTCGGCTACCCGCTATCGGACCTCATCCCCGAAGCGTCGGCCAGCGGCATTCACCAGACGTGGTGGATCATCCATGTGCTTGCGTTCTTCGCGTTCCTCGTCATGCTCCCGGTAACCAAGCTGCGCCACATGGTTGTCACGCCAGCCAATTTGGCGCTTCAACCGCGGCAACGTCCGAAGGGCGCGATGCGAGCCGTGCCGAATCTCATGGAGGCCACCGACATCGAGAGCATCGGGGCGTCCACCGTTGCAGAGTTCACATGGAAGTCGCTTCTTGACACCGACGCGTGCACGATCTGTGGCCGGTGCACTGCGGTGTGTCCTGCGAACCAGACGGGGAAGCCGCTCGATCCACGCGAGATCGTGTTGAAACTGGGCACAGTTGCCGCGGCGACCGCAACGCCGCCCCAATCCCCTCCGGTTGGGGTTGACAGTGCCATCACTGTGACATCGGACAACGTGTTCGAAAGAATCACATCCGAGGAGCTGTGGGCGTGCACGACCTGTCGGGCGTGTGATGAGGCTTGTCCTGCAGGCATCGACATCCTCGACAAGATCCTTGACATGCGTAGGTATCTCTCGCTCATGGAGGCCGACTTCCCCTCAGAGCTCGGCAAGGCGTATGTGTCGATGGAGAACTCATCCAACCCATATGGAATGGATCAGAGCACAAGGGACGACTGGACCGATCAGCTCGACTTCGAGGTGAAGCGTCTCGGTGAGGCTGGTGTCACTGCCGAGTACCTGATGTGGGTCGGTTGCGCAGGCAGCTTCGATGATCGCAACCGCAACGTAACGGTGTCAACAGCACGTCTCCTGCACAAGGCGGGCGTCGATTTCGCGATCCTCGGCTCCAAGGAACTCTGCACGGGGGATCCGGCACGCAGAACAGGCAACGAGTACGTGTTCCAGGGTCTCGCCCTTCAGAACATCGAGACGCTCAACGACCTTGGAATCGACAAGATCGTTACCCAGTGCCCTCACTGCTTCAACACGCTTGGGAACGAGTACCCCCAGTTCGGCGGTGACTACACGGTCATGCATCACTCCGAGCTGCTGAGCCAACTTGTTGAGGAAGGCAGGCTTACACCGACGTCAACCGGCGAGACGATTGTCTTTCACGACCCGTGCTACCTCGGTCGACATAACGACACGTTCCTTGCGCCTCGAACCGTCGTGGACGCCACAGGAATCCGAGTTGAGATGCCACGCAACGGCACGAACTCGTTCTGTTGCGGAGCAGGTGGAGGCAAGTTCTGGTTTGAGGAGAATACGGGCAAGAAGGTCAACATCGACCGTACAGAGGAGGCCCTTGCCACCGATGCTGACATCGTTGCAACGGGTTGTCCCTTCTGTTATGTCATGATGGATGACGGTGTCAAAGACCTTGGCGCGGACGAATCGGTCATCGTCAAGGACATAGCGATGCTGCTCGACGAACGAACGTAGGAAGGCTCCACCATCGAAGCGGTCGAGGTCCAGCTTCTTCTTCTGTTGGCGATCATTATCGCCGGTCCAATCATCGCGGAGCGTTTCGGTTTTCCCGGCCTGATCGGTCTCATCTTCCTCGGGATGTTCGCAGGCCCTTTCGTGCTTGGGTGGATCCCGATCGAAGGCCTCGTTTCGGATCTCGGTGACATCGGTCTGCTCTACCTGATGTTCCTTGCGGGACTTTCATTCAACATACGTGCGTTTATGGAGAACCGTTCAAACGCCATTGTGTATGGTCTCTTGGGCTTCTTCATACCTTTCGAGCGATCACCGATTCCAACGGCAGCAGTGAGGGTCCTGCGACCGTGGAACCGAATTGTGGTGTTCACTGGGACGGTTGGAGAGGACTGGAGTGCCGAGGACACGTGGCTGGCACTCGAGATTGGAACGAGGCTGCGCAACGATCGCGATGCGACCATGCTGGTGTTCACACCCGAACCCGAAGCAGTAGTAGCAAAGGTTGAGGAGCATCCGAACCTCGAGGTTGTGGCTGAGCCGAGCAACCTCCGTGACATCCTCGGTCGAATCAATGACGACGATTTGATCATCGCTCCGGCGCGTATTGTTTCGGGCGCTGGCGCGTACACGCAGTGGCGAGTATCCAAGGCGCTCCGAAATGTCTCGGTGATGGTGGTGGCAGGTCCGCACAGGCTCTCGGTGGACGGCACATCTGTGCAACGCAACCTTCACGGCGTGGTCGACTCGACAGATCCCACGAGTGTCCCGGCCCGGGACTGAGCATTCGATCTGGTCGACACCGTGCCCGTCGGTCGAGTGCTGTAGACCCATACTCCTAGCCAGAACACGATTCCCAAGGTGATAGGTGGTAATATCGCTCGCTGTCCATAGGAGGTACAGAAAATGGCAGGTACAACAGAGGAAAGAAGCGGCTGGGTTCTGTTCGCAACGACGGTCTTCATCGTCTTGGGTGTGTTCAACACGATTTACGGATTGGCGCTTCTGCTCAACCACGAGTGGCTGATTGTCACTTCAGATACGGTGTGGTATATCGACATCAGTGCCTGGGGTTGGATCACGTTGATCATTGCGGTGGTGCAGTTCCTTGTGGCGTGGGGCATTGCCAACGCAGAGATGTGGGCACGGATCCTGGGCGTTGTAGCCGCAGGACTCGCGCTCGTCGGTGGGTTCGCGACGGTTCCGTACTACCCGTGGTACTCGATCACCATCATGGTGCTCGCTGCATTCGTGATCTGGGCGATCACTGTCCACGGCAAAGAGGTACACCAGCACCAAGTTGTAGCGGCTCCGCCACCGCCACCCGCTACGACGTAGAGGTCAGACAAACCACTAATCGAAGGGTCCCCGAGCGAACACTCGGGGACCTTTCGCCTATCTAGACTCGTTGGATGCCACATCCGGTTCGGTCGTCACTTGGGTTCCTCTCAGCCGAACGGCTGGTGATGAACACGGCTTTCAGGTTTGTGTACCCCTTCCTTCCCGCAATCGCCCGTGGGCTTGGCGTCCCACTCCAGCAGGCCGCACTTCTCATAAGTGCTCGACACATCGCAGGTTTGGCAACGCCAGCGGTAGCCCGTGTCGTCGGTAGCGGAGAGCGTCGGCACCGACTGATCGTCACAGGGCTGCTCCTGTTCGTTGCCGGTTCTGCAGTTACGGCGGTAACCAGCGCATATGTGGGCGCACTCATCGGCTTCGCTCTTATCGGTCTGGCGAAACCCGTGTTCGACGTCTCCTCCCAGGCGTATATCGCCGACCGGGTTCCGTATGAGAAGCGAGCCAGATATCTCTCAGTGTTCGAGTTCACCTGGGCGGGAGCGCTTCTCATTGGGGCACCGGCGACCGGGTGGCTGATCTCGAAGACGGACTGGGTAACCCCGTTCTGGGTATTTGGAGTGCTGAGCGTCATTGCACTTGTGCTGGTCCCGCGATTCATCGATGCCGATCACCCCGTTGTGGATTCTCGGCACGGACGAGCACGATTCAACCGTTCAGGGCTTGCATTCCTCTTCGTCGCCGGGTTCTTCGCGCTTGCGTCCGAGATGATTGTCGTGGTATTCGGGGCTTGGCTCGAGAACTCCTTCGGACTGTCACTTGTCGCTCTCGGTGGCGTCGCGTTCCTCATCGGCGCATCAGAGCTCGCGGGGGAGGGTGCAACATTCGCCTTCACCGATCGAATCGGGAAGCGCCGAGCTGTACTCATCGGACTGGCGGTTTCGGCGACAGGATTCGCTCTTCTCGTCCCTGCGCGCGGTCACATGGGTCTGGGCCTTACGTTTCTCGCCATTGCGCTCTTCGGTTTCGAGTTCACCATCGTTTCCTCGATCCCTCTCGCATCGGAGCTCGTTCCATCTGCTCGCGCCCGTTATCTGGCGTGGATGGTTGTCGCAATGAGCCTCGCCCGAGGCATCGGCGCCGCTGTGGGTCCAAGTCTCTTCGATACGTTTGGCCTCTCGGGACCCGCGATCGCGGCCGTCGGGGCGGACATCATTGCTGCTGTAGTGCTCATCATGTGGGTCCGCGAGCGCCCAGCCAGTAGATACTCTGTTCCTCTGAAGGGTTCCTCTGAAGGCTGATAGCTGACATCTGAAGCCTGACGGCTTCCTCAGCCCTTCACAGAAGCTTGTGTCGGGCCCGACACGACGGCCTTCTGAGCAATCAGAAGAGCAAATGACAATTGGCAGCGTAACCATCGACCATCAGCCGTCGGGTTGAACCTCTGTCTACCGTGTACCGTCTACTGTGTATTCCCATGAAGATCGGGTATCAGGGCGAACCGCACAGTTATAGCTACAGGGCCGCAACAGAGCTCTTTTCCGAAGGTGAGTTCATCGGCCACCGTGGCTTTGCCACCGCGTTCGATGCGCTTGAGGGGGGCGAAGTCGACCGTCTCGTGGTTCCGGTGGAGAACTCCACAACGGGATCGGTTCTGCCAGTGCTCGATCGGCTTCCAGGCGACGCCAGTCACGTGCGGTTTTCAATTCTCGCCGAGCACCTCGTTGAGGTACGCCACACGCTTCACGGAGTGCCAGGTGCTTCGATCGAAGATATTCGCGAAGTCCGATCCCACCCTCAGGCGCTCGCCCAGGCAGAGCACGTGCTGCTCAACCTGGGGATCGATCCCGTTCCAACCCACGATACAGCGGGTGCGGTCCGACAGGTTGCCGAGGCTGGCGATCCGTCTGTTGCAGCGCTTGCTCCTCCACGTGCCGGCGCGGCGCATGGCCTCGATGTGCTGCTCGACCACGTGCTCGACAAGGACCACAACACGACGCGATTCGTGGTCCTCGCCGTTGGTGACCCAGTTGTAGATGAGGACGACGACAAGACCACGATCGTCGTCACCGGATCGCATACGCCTGGGTCACTCGCCCTTGTGCTCACGGAACTGGGTCTTCGCGGTGCGAACCTCACCCGAATCGAGTCGAGACCCGCCGGTGTCGCGTGGAACTATCGGTTCTTCATCGACCTTGTGCACTCGCCCGGACCTGAGGGTCTGGCACGTGTGCTCGACCCACCGCCTGCAAACGCCGCCAGTCTTCTGAATCTTGGCTCCTACAAGGCGGTGGTTTCCTAGATCGCGGGGAGCGGATAGCCGTAAGCCAGACGTCATGGAGTGCTACCGTCCCGCGTGAGGAGGCAGCATGGCGACAAGTACGACCAGTTTCGGGACTGGCAAGCGCGAAGGACACGATGCATCGGGCTTCTACACGCGCAAGATGCATGTGGCCAACGGAGACCGCGATGTTGGTGAGTTGGTCGACCCACCCTCATCCATTGTTGATCACCTCTTTCAGGCCTCGTCGGAGTCGATGCATCAGATACCGGACAACTGCGTCGCTCTCATGGTCACTTCACCGCCTTATAACGTTGGCAAGGAGTACGACGACGACCTCGGTATCGACGAATACCTCCAGCTTCTACGTGACGTGTTCTTTGAGACGTTCCGTGTGCTTGAACCCGGAGGTCGGGTGGCTGTGAACGTCGCAAACCTTGGTAGGAAGCCCTACATACCCCTGAACCAGTATGTCTCTGCACTTCTCACGGAGATCGGTTTCGACCTCAGGGGAGAGATCATCTGGCAGAAGGCGAAGTCAGCTGGTGGGTCGTGCGCGTGGGGATCCTGGCAATCAGCCAAGAACCCGACACTGCGTGACATCCATGAGTACGTCATTGTTGCGTCGAAGGGCTCTTACGCCCGGATACGCAAAGGCAAGGACACGATTACGAAGAAGGAGTTCCTTGAAGCAACCGTGTCGATCTGGAACATCCTTCCAGAGTCAGCGCGCCGGGTCGGCCATCCTGCACCGTTTCCTGTTGAATTGCCAGGACGATTGATCGAGCTTTATACGTTCGAAGGAGACCTCGTGCTCGATCCCTTCCTCGGCTCGGGCACTACCGCGGTCGCAGCTGTGGAATCGAATAGGCACTATGTCGGTTATGAACTCGATGCCGAATACATCGATATTGCAGAGCGTCGGATCACGGAAGGCCGAACAGGGAAGCGGTCTGTCCACATCTGACATGGTCCCCATTGAGCGAGCCCTGCTTCGCACCGTGCCCTTGTTGGTTACTGGGCTCCTGCTCGCCATTCCACTGCTTCTCATCGACCCGGGCGCAGACCTTGTGGTCGCGTTCACTGTGCAGCTCTCGGTTCTGGTTGCTTTTGGTCTGATGCTTGCGAACGTGCTCGTTCCACTTGGTACGCCGCAGTGGTTTGCGGGAATTGGCTGGAGCCCCTTCGTGAGACTGATTGCCGGCGGCATCGGCCTTGTGGTGCTGGTGACGGGTACGGTTGGGCTCGTCACCCTCGCGTCCTCGGCAGCCCTTGGATTCGATCCGTCGACACAGTTCCTCCAGTTGATCTCAGCGCTCGACATTGCGTGGGTGGGCGCTGCGGTGACGATAGGCGCCTATCGAGCCTGGGGCAGAAGGTGGGCTGTTGCGGGTGGAGCTGTCATCGGTGTCGTGTGCGTGTGGTCGATATGGACGTATCTGGATCACGTCGGATTCGGTCCAGACGGCGAGTGGATCGTATCCTCCCCAGATCTGATGAGATTTGTGCTCCCCTTTGACGTCGTTGCAGCGTTCACAGCCGTTGGGGTCTTCCTCTTTGGTGCCCGCAGGGCGGCTCAGGCAACGGAGCAGCCGAGTCCCCAGTCGTAGGGAGCGAAGACGACCCTGGGTTGTTCTACGATCACATACGCCGCGTCGTGGGGATCAAGCCATGGAACCATTGCGATGGAGAGACTCGACGGACCGGCAGGTAGGAGGGTCGGCATCCGTCGCGGCCGGGCGAAGTCCCCTCCGTACCACATGAGAACTCTCGACAGATGCAGCGTGTTCGACGACTTGTCGAGCCTGGCACCCCCGCTCGCGAGGAACGTGCGCATCTGATCATCGAGTTGCTTGTCGAGCAGTGCACCGTTGAACGGCTCGTTGCGAAGCGTCGGGCAGGACACCGAGCCGCACACGAGTGCACCGTGGATCCGCGGATCACCGAACCTGCGGATCTTGCCATGTTCGATGTCGTCGAGGGACATCGTCTCGCTTTCGACGGTTGCCCACGGTGCAGAGAACGCTCCTGGCACTCTGAGTATGGATTCAAGCGCCGCCGAGTACGCCTGGCCTGCACGATGAAGGGCTCCCGCGTTGTACAGGTTGATCCAGTACGCGAGTGACTCCTGAGGCGTTAGATCGTCAGGGTCGATTAACGACAGCGTGTCGCGGTATGCCTTGAGGTCCGAAGACGATTCCGCGAGCGACCGCGCCCCTTGTGACTGAAGCCTCTCAAGAACCCTTGCCAGAGGTGCGTGGTCGACGGCGATATTGCCCTTGGGACGAGGAGCGCTGAGCCGTCTTGCGTACAGCATGCTCCACGCAGCGACCAAAGGGTTGGGTCCATCGCTCATGGAGTATTGAACTCGCGGCGAGCGCGTGGTGTTCCCGAAGAATCAACTCGAAGCTGAATCCGCCAACCGTTCAGTCGCGTCGGCAAAGTCCTCCTCGGGTGTTTTCTGGGATCTCAGAATCAAATAGCCCACAACGCCTGCCACGAATGAGCCGAGGAAGATCCCGAGCTTCGCCTCATCGGAGAGGATCTCGTGGGTAAAGGCGAGTTCCGTGACGAACAATGACACGGTGAAACCGATGCCAGCCAACGCGCCGAGCCCGAACACGGTCTTGATTGTCGTACGGCGCGGCAGCACGCCAATGTTGAGCTTGACCCCGATCCAGGTTGCCGCGGTGATCCCGAGCGGCTTCCCGACCATCAGCCCCACTGCGACACCGAGAGCGACAGGACTTGTGAGCTGCTCTCCGAGACTCGTATCACCGCCAACGAACCTAACGCCTGCGTTGGCGAGAGCGAAGAGCGGGACGATTACGAACGACGACCAGGGGTGAAGCGCGTGCTCGAGGCGGTTGAGTGGGGGCACCGACGACTTCGCCACGTCGGCGAGCTCCAATGCGTCGTGGTCAAGGCGCTCCTCAGCGTGGGGCGACGCTCGGTTGATGTCCCACCGTTCCAGGACTCGGACCGCTTTCTGTCTGAACTGTTCATCTGAATACTTTGCGTATGCGGGTGTCATGAGGCCAAGGATCACACCCGCAATGGTCGCGTGGACGCCGGACTCGAGGAAGCAGTACCAAACCGCAAACGCCATGGGCACGTAGAACAGCAGGCTTGAGATTCCAATCCTCCTCGCAGCGGCCATGACAACGAGCAACGCGGCGGCGAACGCGAGATATCCGAAACTGAGATCGTCCGTGTAGAAGAGCGCGATGACGAGGATCGCTCCGATGTCGTCGACTATCGCGAGAGCGAGGAGGAACAGCTTTGCACTCACCGATACCCGTGACCCGAGAAGTGCCACGACGCCGACGGAGAAGGCTATGTCGGTCGCCATTGGAATACCCCAGCCACGCAATGCCTCCGGGTCACCAGTGGGAGCAACGAAGGCGACGAAAATCAACGCGGGTACGATCATTCCGCCGAGGGCGGCCAGCACCGGAAGAGATGCCTTCCTCACGGAGTTCAATTCCCCAACAACGAGCTCGCGCTTGATCTCAAGACCAACAACGAAGAAGAACACAACCATAAGGCCGTCGTTGATGATCTCCTTGAGGGTCTCGTCAAGATGGATGGGCCCAAAAGAGACCTCTAGCGGCGTGTTGAAGAGATCGAAATATGCCTCGCTCCATGCCGAATTCGCCCAGATGATCGCAATGGCGGCAGCGATCAGAAGAACGATGCCACCGGCAGCCTCGATTCTGGTGAACTCGATTACGGGCCGGATGAAACGGTGTGGGACCGTTCGGTCGGACGTGAGCCACGTTTCATGTATTGGTCCGTCAGGGGTTGCCATGAGGATGGAAGGGTAGCGGGCTTCCTGAACGCGCCACGGACGACGAAGCGATTACTCTTGCGCATTCGGAGGTACCCGGTTGGGCATAGACATTCTTCGAGTCGTTGCTGGACTCGTCATCCTGATCGTGGCCGCCGACCGCCTGGTGCTCTCAGCGGTTCGCGTTGCCAAAGTTTTCAATGTCTCAGTGGTTGTCATCGGCGCGGTGATTGTTGGGTTTGGAACATCGGTCCCTGAGTTCGTGGTTTCAGCGATTGCTGCGTCGAACGGCCAAACCGGTCTGGCAATGAGCAATGTTGTCGCCTCCAATACGGCGAACCTCACGCTCGTACTGGGCACCGCAGCGCTCTTCTCAGTGCTCGTGACGCAGAAGCAGACCGTCAAGCGTGAAGGATTGTTGATGCTTGCGGCTGTTGTGTCGCTCGTGATTGTTCTTGCGGACGGTCGGGTGACTGTTGTCGAGGGGGCGCTTCTGCTGATTGGCCTGGTCGTTGCGATCTGGCTTCTTATCTCGTGGACGAAGAGCGGAGACGACGACCAGGCGAGCGGGATCGAGGACATCGTTGCAGATCCTGACAGAGTGTGGAGGGAGATGCTCTATGGTCTCGTCGCTCTAGTGGCAACAGTCGTTGCAGGCCAGCAGCTACTTGTCGGGGTGGTGTCCATTGGCGACAGCTTGGGCCTGTCGATTGTGTTCATGGGCTTCATAACCGGAGTTGGGACAAGCCTCCCAGAACTTTCAGCAGCTCTCGCCGGTGCACGGAGGGGTGCGCCTGACCTCGTTATTGGCAACGTCCTTGGTTCCAACGTGTTCAACTCGCTTGGGGTTGCGGGTGTTGCTGCGATACTGGGTCCAGGAGTCGTTGACGGAGTGCCCCCAATCCTGATCGGAATCATGCTGCTGTCCGCTGTTTTTGCCGGTGTGTTTGCATACACGTCGCAGCGGATCAACAGATTCGAAGGAGTGGTTCTTCTGGGGACATTTTTCCTGTATATGGTGCTGGCATTATGACGGCTTCGAACGAATCCGTGATCGCTGCGCTCCGCCAACTCGTTGCATACACCAAGCTCGAGGATGGTCAGAGCCAGTCGTTCAGGACGCGCGCCTATGAGAAGGCGATCGATGCGATTGCCGCGACGTCCGACCCTGTCGGAGATCTCTCGATGGCGGAGCTCAAGCGGATGGACGGAATCGGGGACAGCACGGCGCGCAAGATCGTCGAGTTCTCGTCGAATGGATCAATCGGCAAGGTGGATCGACTGAAGCAGCGATTTCCGCCAACGATGCTCGATCTCATGCGCATCCCCGGGCTCGGTCCAAAGACCGTACTGCTCCTACAGGAGGAGCTTGACGTCATCGACGTCGAGGGTCTCACTGAGGCGATCGAGAAGCAGCAACTGCGGTCTCTTCCTGGACTTGGCGCCAAGTCGGAGGAGAAGATCGCCAATTCGATCTCCCTGCTTGGTATTCATTCAGACGAAACGAGGACCCCGATTGCAGAGGCAATGGACGTTGCCAAAAGGGTGATGGCTGAACTCGACGGCGTGAAGGGCGTTCTTCGGATCGAGTATGCAGGGAGTCTCCGTCGTCTTTCGGAGACGATCGGCGACATAGACATCCTTGTCACCGCGGAAGCCGGATCCCCGATTGTGGATGCATTCATAGGACTGCCCGGCGTAACTGCGGTTCTCGGATCTGGCGGGACAAAGGCTTCTGTGGTCATGGATGACCGTATTCAGGTTGACCTCAGGGTCGTCCCCGACGCAGCGTTCGGGGCGGCTCTCATGTACTTCACCGGGTCAAAGGGTCACAATATTGCGTTGCGGCAGCGAGCGCTCGACCGCGGGCTGACACTCAACGAGTACTCCCTCTCAGAGATCGACACGGGAACCATTGTCGCCTCGAACACCGAAGCTGACATCTATCACCGCCTCAACCTTCGGTGGATCACTCCAGAGGTGAGGGAGGACACGGGTGAGATCGCGGCATCTGGCGATGGGACCCTTCCTGACCCGATGCACGTGAGCGATCTTCGTGGTGATCTCCACGTGCACACGGACTGGTCAGGTGACGGGCGCAGCACGCTGAGGGAGATGCTCGATGCCGCTGTTGTACGACAGTTGGAATACATCGCAATAACGGATCATGCCGAGGACCTGGCGATGAACGGCCTGTCGAGAGAACGCATGCTCGAACAGCGCGACGAGATCCATGAGATACGTTGCGACTATCCGTCCCTGGCATTACTTCATGGCGCCGAACTCAATATCGGTCCGGATGGGTCGATTGACTACGACCCAGAATTCCTCACGCTCTTCGACTTCGGAGTTGCATCGATCCACTCCCACTTCGGGCTTCCCCAGAACGAGCAAACGGATCGGCTCATCACGGCGATCAACAACCCAGCGGTAACGGTTGTCGGCCATCCAAGCGGCAGGAGAATTGGCACAAGACCTGGTGTCGACTTCGACGCTGACGCGGTGTTCGGCGCTGCGGAGGAGACCAACACGGCCCTCGAGATCAATAGTCACCTTCATCGTCTCGACCTTGCAGCAACGCTCCTGCGAAGGGCGATCGAGACGTCTGGCGTGATGTTCGCCATCTCAACGGACGCGCACCACACGTCCGCCTACTCGAATGTGCAGTGGGGCGTTGCCCAGGCGCGCAAGGGATGGGTACCAAAGGAGCGAGTCATCAATACGCTTGACACGGATTCGTTTATCGAGTGGATAGGAAAGAAGCGGAACTCGTAGGGTCGAGTGGTCGTTGTAGGGCTATGGGGAAGGACACAGTGGATTCGAACGCGCGGAAACGGTCTTCGTGGGCTGGTGCTGCAGGCGTGGCGGTGGCTCTCGGGCTGACCGAGCTGTTCGCTGGGCTGTCGAGTTCGATTCCGTCGGCGATCTCTGCGATCGGCGCGTTCGTCGTCGACATCACGCCCGGATGGCTCGAATCCTTCGCGATCTCGACCTTTGGGACCGCAGACAAGGCGGTGCTCGCGGTTGGAATCTTTGTCGTTGCGCTGCTCTTTGGGTGGTTCCTCGGGAGGGCCTCCGCTCGCTCGCCGATCCCCATAGTCATCGGCTTCATCGTCTTCGCCGGTCTGGGGATCGTGGCGCAGCTCTCTGAGGCCGGATCGGAAGCAGCTGTTGTGGTCGTGACGACCTCTATCGCCACGGGGATCGGACTGTTGGTGTGGTACGGGATCAAGGAGTGGACAGCCCCGAAGGAACGCGTTATCACCGACGGGGACGTACCGAGCATTGACAGGCGAAGGCTTCTCCTCGCTGTCGGTGCGGCAGCCACCGTCTCGATCGTGACACTAAGCATCGGGCGGGCGAAGATTCGGTCCCGTGCCCAAGCCCAGATCGCTGCGCTTGAGCTTCGTGAGCCGATAGAGGTCGCTGCTGACCCGACCGCCGAGAACGACTTTGGCCTGAAGCTCGTCCCGCCGATCGTCGTGAGTAACCTCACGTTCTACCGAATCGACAGCGCCCTCGTCGTGCCAACGATTGACCCCGAAGAGTGGACACTGACGATCAAGGGCATGGTCGACAACGAGGTCATAATGACGTACCAGGACCTCATGGAACTCCCGCTCGTCGAGCGGTATGCAACGCTGGCGTGTGTCTCGAATGAGGTCGGCGACAACCTCGTAGGCAACGCCTTGTGGACTGGTGTCCCGCTCACGGATGTCCTCGATCTCGCCGGTGTTCAAGCTGGCGCAGACCAGCTCGCGAGCCGATCAATTGATGGTTGGAGTGCGGGATTCCCCACCGAGCTCGCCTATGACGGCCGCGAACCCCTGATCGTGGTCGGCATGAATCGAGAGGTGCTCCCGGCCAATCACGGCTTCCCTGCGCGCCTCGTCGTCCCTGGGCTCTACGGATATGTGTCTGCAACCAAGTGGCTCACTGAGATCGAGCTCACCACGTGGGACGCCTTCGACGGATTCTGGATCCCGCGTGGATGGGCCAAAGAGGGACCGATCAAGACGCAGTCCAGGATCGATAGACCGAGGAACGGGAAACACATTGAGCTGGGCAACTACACATTTGGTGGCGTTGCATGGGCTCCCACGCGAGGGATAGAGCGCGTTGAGGTGCAGATCGATGACGGTCTCTGGAACGAGGCCGAGTTGACCGTCCCGCTGTCAGAGAACAGTTGGGTCCAGTGGGCATATGAGGCAGAGGTTGGCGACGGTCCCCATACAATGCGCGTGCGGGCAACCGATGGAACTGGCGAGACCCAGCCCGAGGAGCGAGTCCGCCCGAAGCCTGATGGTGCTGAGGGCTGGCACATGATTCGGTTCGTCGGCTCCGAGGACGCCTGAGGACTGGGGCGACGAAATGCGGTCGGTGATGGTGTAGCTGGGTCGGCGTATGCTCTGGCCATGGAATCCGAGAGTAAGAAGCAGGGGCCGGACGCTGTCACGCCAGATGTCGTGGCATCCGATGAACCCAATGACGATGGTGAGGCCAAGAGGCCGCACGTCTCAGAGCCTTCGAAGTTGATCCGCATAGCCTCTATGACAAGAGCAATGCTCGAGGAGGTAAGGGAGGCGCCCCTCGACGAGGCTGGTCGTCAACGATTGGTGGCCATATACGACCAATCAATCGATGAGTTGCGCGAAGTGTTGTCGGACGACCTCGTCGAGGAACTGAACGCCGTGTTCATACCGATCACCGATGTGCCCTCCGAAGCCGAACTGCGAATCGCGCAAGCTCAGCTGGTTGGGTGGCTCGAAGGATTATTCCACGGGATTCAGGCCTCGCTCATCAGTCAGCAGATGGCAGCTTCGGCCCAACTCGAACGCATGCAGACGCGCAAGGCAATAGAGGGAGGCGATGCCGCGGACCAGGGGAGTGGGCTCTATCTCTAGCCACCTGCGATGCGTTCGCCCGTATCACCCATCTACTGTTGACCCATGACCCTCTATTCGTTGCACACGCCACCGCCGCTCGACAGTCCCGTGCTCATGTTCGGGCTTGCGGGCTGGGGCGACGCGGCATCGGCAGCGAGCGACGCCGCCGATTGGATTGCCGAAGATGGCCAACCCATCGTCACATTCGATCCGGATGCGATCTTCGACTATCGGTCGAACCGTCCGATTCTCAGATTCAGCTCAGGTGAATCCCAGTCGTTGACCTGGCCGCGCATGGAGATCGTCCATGTTCGGCCTTCCGGCAGGGACCTGCTGATCATGGTCGGCAACGAGCCGGATTATGCGTGGTCGGCCATCAGCGACGCAATCGGCGATCTCGCTCAACACTTCGACGTTTCGTACCTCATTACGCTTGGCGCAGTGCCGACACCTGTCCGGCACGGCGAGGACACCGCGGTGTTCTGCACGACATCCGATCCAAGATTGCTGCTTCCTGGCGATGAGATGCTCATGGACGAGATCGTGGTACCAGCATCAGCCGGTACGGTTTTTAGGTCTGCCGTGGAAGATGTGGGTATTGAGGCCATTGGATACTGGGCGCAGGTGCCTCAGTATGTCGGGAGGCCATATCACCCTGCGGTGATTGGGCTACTCAGAAGGGTCGCCGCTCAGTTGAGAACTGAGTTCGATATCTCCGAGATCGATGAGGAGTCTCGGGTGCAGATCGAGCGACTCGATGAGATCGTCAGCCAGCGCTCAGACGCTGCAGAGTTTATCGACGGTCTCGAAGGGCGGATCGGAACCACATCGAGGATTCCTGATGACCTGCCAACGGCCGACGAAATCGCCGACGAGGTGCTGAAATTTCTGGAGAACCCGGAAGGGAACTAGCTTCCGAGAATGCCAACGAAGAGCGTCATGACGGCGAGAGTCGCGGTCACGGCGATCATCGCCCATACGGACCACGTCAGTCCCTTCACCGAACTTATCTGATCGCGAAGGGCTGCCGTGAGGGCCGCAATATCGGCTTCGGAGGCTTCGGAGGC